>NZ_JAJDKA010000040.1:0-26122 GCF_020589945.1 Faecalibacillus sp. MSK20_93
ATGAATACTGAATGATTATTAGTATCAAGTTCCATAGCAATATCCTTTCTAAAATTAAGTACGACTGAACGTCTTTTATACTTATAATGTATCACAGCTACATGTCTAAAACAACATCTCTTATAAAAACTATAAAAGGAGCTAGACCCCTCCCTACGCTTCGCTTAGAGGAAGGGGATTGCGCTCCTATTTTTGTTCAAACATTTCTTTTTCAGTTTCTGTAAGTTTTATTTTTTTTGATAATTCTTCGATGATTTTCATAAGAACATTCCTTATTATTTTTTATAAAAAGGTATCTTTTCGATACCCTCTACATGCGTTATCCATCGTTTTTATCACCCGCAAAACATTGATTGTAAACAATCATATTCTTTTACATTTTAAAACTTTACCTTTTTTTATAAATATTTTCTTAAAAATATAAACACTTATCAAATATATAAATTTTATTATCTATTTATGCTTTGACATATGCAAGAATCATTTCTTTTAATTGAATCAACTCTGGTGTGTAGTCTTCATTTTCTTTAGAACCCCAAATAAAACCTCCTGCATAATATGCACAAGCTGTCATCATTGTATGAACTGTTACTCTCATAAACTCTTCTTCTGCCATATCTGTTTTAAACGTTTTATCTTCTTTGGCTTTTTCATACATCATATGAAAACGTGTATTTGCTGAAAAAAGTGCTTGATTAAATTCATCCATTTGTAAATCTTTTCTTCCTGAATGAGATACATAATGATTGAAATTATCATTATATCGAAGAAGAGCTTTATGCGTTTGATACATTTCAATAAAACTATCTAATGTAAAAATCAAACGACCAATAGCTGGTATATCTCCTACTGAACTCATTGGTCTTTTTTGATCTAATTCATCAAAATATTCTTTCCATTCTTTTGTATTTACCGCAATAACAAGTTCTAATTTTCCTGGGAAATAGCGAAACAATGTTGCTCTTCCAATTCCTGCTTCTTTTGCTATTTCTCCCATTGTTACAGATTCGATTTTTTTATTTACAAAAAGACGAAAAGCAACATCTATAATTTTCTCTCTGCGTTCATCTTTTTCTGACTTTTTTATTATCATAATTTCCTCACTTTATAGAGATACTCTATCTCATTAGTATTATATAAATAGCATTTTCTTTTGTCAATTTTATGTAAAAAGCTCAATTCTATATTTAAAAATTGAGCTTCTACGTATACCATATCTTAAAAATATAAACTATTTTTTATCTTTAATTTGTTGTTTTAACATTGAAACAAACTCATCAATAGTAACAGTTGTTGCTTTTTGTTCACCATGTTTACGATAAGTTACAGTTCTTTCATCACGTTCATTATTACCTAAAACAAGAATATAGTTTGCTTTTTGCATTTGTGCTTCACGAATACGATATCCTAATTTTTCATCTCTTGAATCAAGTTCTACTTCAAAACCTTCATCTAATAATAATTGATAAATTTCATTAGCGTAATCTAAATGATATTCATTTTTAACAGGTAATACTTTGACTTGTGTAGGAGCTAACCATAATGGTAAGTTTCCTTTTGTTTCTTCTAAGATATAAGCCATGAAACGATCTAATGAACCTAAAATAGCTCTGTGTAAAACAACAGGAGTTTTCTTAGTTCCATCTTCCGCAACATAAGTTAAGTTAAATTTAGCTGGTAAACAGAAGTCTAATTGACAAGTTGATAAAGTGATTTCATTACCAATAGCTGGTTTAACATTAACGTCTAATTTAGGACCATAGAAAGCAGCTTCCCCAATTTCTTCAGTATATTCAATACCAAGTTCATTCATTACTTCACGTAATTCATTTTCTGCTTTATTCCACATTTCATCATCATCATGATATTTTTCTTTATCTTCTGGATCTCTAAGAGATAAAACACAACGATAATCTGTAATATTGAAATCTTTATAAACATCTAAGATTAAATCGATAACACCTTTAAATTCTGATTTAATTTGTTCTGGTGTTACAAATAAATGAGCATCGTTTTGACAGAAATGTCTTCCTCTTTCAATACCTTTAACAGCTCCTGATGCTTCATATCTAAAGTCATGAGCAATTTCACCAATACGAATTGGTAAGTTTTTATAAGAATGTAATTTATTTGCATAAATCATCATATGATGAGGACAGTTCATTGGACGTAAAACAAATGATTCTCCATCCATTTCCATTTGTGGGAACATATTTTCTTTATAATGATCCCAGTGTCCTGATGTTTTATATAAGTTTACTGTTCCTACAGCAGGAGTTAATACATGTAAGTAACCTAATTTCTTTTCTTTTTGTTTGATGTATCTTTCAAGTTTTTGCCAGATAGCATATCCTTTTGGTAAATACATTGGAAGACCTCTACCAATTAAATCATCAACCATGAAGATTTCCATTTCTTTACCAATTTTACGATGATCTCTTTCTTTAGCTTCTTCTAATAAATTTAAGTGTTCTTCTAATTCTTCAGCAGTTGGGAAACAAACACCATAAATACGTTGTAAAACTTTATTGTTTTTATCACCTTTCCAATAAGCACCAGAATGTTTGATTAATTTAAAGTTTTTACACATTTTAACTGTTTCAACATGAGGACCTCTACATAAATCAGTAAAATCTCCTTGACTATAACAAGTAATTGTTCCATCTTTTAAATTAGAAATTAAATCTAATTTATATTCATCATCTTTAAACATTTCTAAAGCTTCTTCTTTAGAAATTTCACGACGAACAATTCTTTTACCATCTTTACAGATTTTTTTCATTTCTTTTTCAATTTTAGCGATTGCTTCATCACTAACAACTTCATCACCTAAATCAACATCATAATAGAATCCTTCAGCTACAACAGGACCTACCCAAAATTTAGCTTGA
Source organism: Faecalibacillus sp. MSK20_93 (assembly GCF_020589945.1). Lineage (NCBI taxonomy): Bacteria > Bacillati > Bacillota > Erysipelotrichia > Erysipelotrichales > Coprobacillaceae > Faecalibacillus > Faecalibacillus sp. MSK20_93. Next base: position 2,892 of record NZ_JAJDKA010000040.1, read on the forward strand.
GGATAAAGATGTTTGATTGCTTGTGCCATAACATGGGCACAAGAGTGATTTAATGTATTTAATTGTTCATTTTCTTTAAAATCTACCATTTTCCTTCTCCTTTACATAAAAAACTCTCATCCAAAGGACGAGAGTTTCGTGGTACCACCTTAATTTGCTTTTCAGCCTCAAAACTTTAACGCAGTTAACGACAATCTTTTTCAAGTGTAGCTATTAGGGAGTATCTTATAAACATTCTCAAGGTTTTCACCAACCACCTTTTCTCTAAATCAAATCATTTATAAAACATATCCTAAATCATTGCTTTTTTATTTACGTTTTTATTCTAATACAATATTTTACATTGTCAACTGATTATTGGTTTTCATTTCTTTTATTTGCATACATTTTTTCTTAAAAGCTAAATAAACAAGTTTTGAAGGAAGGGGTTCATACAATGTGAGCGTATCACATTTAACACAATATAATCCTTCAATCCCATTAACACATATATTTTCTACCCATTCATCCGTTGCTTTGCAAATACTACAGTTTTTTAATTGTTTATCATCAATAATTTGTACTCTCATTTCCATCACCAACAATTAGTATAAGCACTCATGCATAAAAATGATGTCGAATTTTATTTTCCAACTAATTTTTTTAAATCTTTTACTTCTTGTGGTTTTAAACGACGATATTCTCCAGGACGTAATCCTTTTAAATTGACACAACCAACAGAAATACGATGTAATCTTTTTACTGGATGTCCCACACTTTCAAACATTTTTTTAACTTGTCTGTTTTTTCCTTCATAAAGTTTAATTTTTAAAACAGTTGTTTTATGTTCCATATCTTTATAAGTGACTTTGATTTTACAAGGCATTGTTTTTTTACCTTCTAAATAAACACCTTTTTCTAAATGATGTAAATCTTCACCTTTAATAAGACCTTTAATTGTTACTTCATAGATTTTTTCTAAGTGGCTTCTTGGATGCATGATCATATTTGCAAAATCACCATCATTAGACATAATTAAAGCACCTGTTGTATCGAAATCTAAACGTCCAACAGGATAAATTCTTTCTTCAACTTCTTCAAAGTAATCAATTACTTTTGGTCTATCGAACTCATCATCTAATGTACAAACACATCCTTGTGGTTTGTAAAAAAGATAATAAACTTTATTTTCACCAACAATAGCTTCTCCATCAATTAAAACAACATCTCCAGATTTAACTTTAGTTCCAAGTTCAGTTACAACTTGACCATTAACAGAAACTCTACCTTCTCTAATTAAATCTTCTGCTTTTCTTCTTGATGTATAACCACTTGAAGCAATATATTTTTGTAATCTTTCCATTTATTTCACCTACTTTATCAAAAGTTATTATACCTAATTTTTATATCTTTGCAATCTGTTTTTATTTTTTTGAAAAATACCTTTTAAACACACTTTTTTTCTTTCCTAAATACTTAATAATTGTTATACTAACTTTTGGTGAAATAAAAAAATGAACGAACAATTATTAATAAAAAATATTGCTGAAATCGGTAAATTATTACTTAAAAATGGCGCTGAAATTTACCGTGTAGAAGAAAGTCTAGAACGTATGTGTCAAAGCTATGGCTTTCAAGATATAGGTGTTTTTGCTCTTCCTACTTATTTTACAATGAGTGTTACTTTTCAAGATGGAACAAATACTTCTCTTACTAAAAGAACTTTACAAAATCGTACAAACCTTGATGCTGTTTGTGCTTTAAATGATCTTGTTAGAAAAATCTGTAATGAAACACCTACTAATGATTTTATTGAACAACAAATAAAGGCTATCAATTCCTTACATCCTATCATGCCACTTGTTTTTTTAGGGTATGGTTTAGGTGCTGGAGGTTATGCTATTTTTTTTGGAGGCGGACTTCATGAAGGAATTATTGCTGGAATCATAGGTTTTTTAATGTATTTTTTTGTATGGATCAATGAGATTTTAGGAATTAATTCTTTAATGCGTACAACACTAACAAGTATGTTTTTAACTATCTTAGCGATTTTGTTTTATCATTTTCATTTGATTTATAATCTAGATGCGACAATTATTGGTTGTTTAATGATTTTAACTCCTGGAATTGCAATTACCAATAGTTTAAGAGATATTATTGATGGAAACTATGTTTCCGGGCAAGCACGTCTTGTTGAAGCTTTTTTTATTGCAACAGCAATTGCTTTAGGAGTTGGATTGATGCGTATTTTATTGAAAGGATTGATTTAATGGAACAAGTAATTCAATGTTTAAGTGCTTTCTTAGGGTGTTTAGGATTTGCTTTTGTTTTTAGAGTACATCGTCATCTGCCTTATGCACTTTTAGCTTCTCTTGGTGGGATGCTAGGATGGATCGTTTATTTACTGGTGATACCCTATCTAAGTAATATTATGTCAAATTTATGTGCGATGATCGTGGTAGCTTTATTTAGTGAAATTATGGCAAGAATATGTAAAGCTCCTGCAACTATTTTTATTGTTGTTGGTTGTTTCCCCATTGTCCCTGGGAAAGGAATTTATCAAACAATGCTTTATTTGATTTCACATGATCAAGATTTGTTTCTTGATTCTCTTTTTCAAACAGTAGGAACAGCTCTAGCACTTGCAACTGCAATTTTAATTGTTTCAACTTTCTTTAAAGTTATTAAAACCATTAAACAAAAGGACTATCATTTATGAAAATATTAGGAATCATTGTTGAATATAACCCTTTTCATACCGGACATCTTTATCATTTACAAAAAGCAAAAGAAATGGTAAAGCCCGATTTAACAATTGCTATTATGTCTGGTAATTATGTTCAACGAGGAGAAGTCGCAATTATTGATAAATTTAAAAGAAGTGAACTTGCTATTAAATATGGTGTTGATTTAGTTATCGAACTCCCTTTTGCATATGTTTGTCAAAGTGCCGATTATTTTTGTAAAGGAGCGATTGATTTACTTTATCATATAGGAATTACTGATCTTGTTTTTGGTAGTGAATGTGGTGACATCGATACTTTTAAAGAAATCGCCTATGCTATTAAAAATCATCCTAATGAATATGATCAATATGTTAAAGCTGCTATGAAAAAAGGATTACGTTACCCTGATGCTTGTAATCAAGCTTTAAGTTTATTACTAAATAAAAGTATCAAGACACCTAATGATTTATTAGGTTTAGGTTATGTTAAAGAAGTCATTGAAAATGATTATCCTATTACTTTACATTGTATTAAAAGATCCAATGATTATCATGATACTACACTTACAAAAATTGCTTCTGCTACAGCTTTACGTAAAGCTTTAAAAGAAAAACAAGATGTTCATGATTATCTATTAGATATGTCTTATTATGATTCGCTTTATCAGCAAAATGATTTCTTTGATTATTTGAAATATCAAATTATCATTCAAAGCCCTACACAATTAAAAAAGATCCATCTTGTTGATGAAGGCATTGAAAACTTATTAAAAAAAGTTATTTTTAATGTAAGTAGTTATGAAGAATTGGTAAATAAACTTACAAGTAAACGTTATACAAAAACAAGGATTCAAAGAATGCTTTTACACATTTTAATGAATAACACAAAAGAAGAAATGAAAGATTGTTTCCCCATTAATTATCTTCATATATTAAAAATGAATCAAAATGGACAAAACTATTTAAAAACAATCAAAAAAACATGTGATTATCATTTAATTACAACCCTTTCTTCTTATACACATCCTGCTTTAGATTTAGAAATCAAATCATCAAAATTATTATCTTTGATAGACAATCAAATCATCAAAAAAGAATTTCAAAATATTCCTGTTATCGAACTATCTAAAAGATAGTTCTTTTTTATTATTGAAATATGTGCTTAAATTAAGATAGTAGCTAAAGGAGAATATTATGTTATTTTATTATACAAAGGTACAAGTAAATGAATTAATGACACCATCTTTATTAATTGAACAAGTGATTTATTGGATACAACATACAAAAAATAAAATGAAAGATTTGAATTATGATCATTCTTTATACTATTCTTTAAAAGAAAAACATAAAAGCTTAGAAATTAAAGATTTTAAAACTAAAAATATTTTAGGAATTCAATTTATTACTGATCATAATTACAAAAAAAATCAATTTACAATAGAAATACTCTATCATTATCAACAAGAAATTCTTGAACTTTCTTTCTATAAAGAAATATCAAATGAATCTAAATATATCTCTAAAATCTCAATTCCTAAAATATTTCCAATGATTTTAGAAAGTAATTATATTCAAAAAGACCATGATTTATCAATACAATCAACACCTCATTTTATTAATGAAAGAACAGTCAATCAACTATTAAAAAAATCATATCATTTACCAATAATCATCTTATACAAAAATAAAAAATGTCTTGTTAATCCCTTTATTTTAAATCAAGAGCTCTATGGAATGTGCCATATTATCGTCATTCCTACAAATAAAGAAATTAATTATGTACAAATCAATTATCCAAACAATGAAAAAGAAAAACTCTTTTATGAAAAAAATTTTATTCAAACACTCATTCAACACATTCGTTATTATATGTTACAAGAAAATGAATTTTATTCTTTTTCAGAACTTCAACAATTTGAACTCTTACAATCTTATCAAGATGATGCATTATCATCTGTAGAAGTTCAAGAATTATTCTTAAATGAAATAAAGAACATTGAAAAAGACATCATTGATTTACAAAAAGAATACCAAAATAAAAAAGATATTCTTGAAAAACTTACAAACATAAATCAAGAATATAATCATCTCTTAAAACAAGATGATGAAGCATTAATTACGATTCATCAAGATAATTATAAAGAATATCAAGAGTATATTTTTTCAATCATTCATAAAACTTTAATGAATTTATCTCCTGATGATACTTATCGTAAAAGAGATCTTTTAAAGTCTATTGAAAGGAAACATCAACTATGAAGCATTTATCAACTTTGATTGCTGTAAAAAATCTAACTATTATTCAATTTACAAAAATAATTCAAGATTTATTTTATTTAGATGAATTTATATTAGATTCATTAATCATTCATTTAGAGAATTGCACAATTTATCATGATGAATCAGCTATTGCTTTTTGTATTCAATATCAAAATAATGATTATGAATATATTTTTAACGAAGCAAAACAAAATATATATCTTTCTATTAATAAACGTAATAATCAATTTATCGATTTAATAACATATCTTAATAAATATCATTTTTTAAACAATAATCATTTTTCATATATTCAACCAAATATCAAAAATATGAATGATTTAAATCAAGTCATTGAATTTATAGAAAATAAAACAATTCTTCCTGTTATTTATTTAAATATATCTTTAAAAGATTTTAAAAATGAGATTCTAACTGAAATTCAATCAACAGCTTATATTCTTACAAGCGAAGATGAAAATTTTCATCAAGCATTTCAAAAACATTTTCATTTAAGAAATAATAGTTATATTCTTTATTTAAATCATAAATTTCAAAAAATTTCTTTTTTAAAAAAAGAATCTCCTCAAGAATTTATTGAGAAAGTAAAAATAAAAATTCAAAGTTATGTTTTACAACGTACATATTCATTTCCTTATAATATGAAAGATTTTCAACATCATATTATTAAAAAAATAATTGAAAATCATAAAGAAAATGATTTTCTCGAAAACTCTTCTATTGAACAACAGGTCTTAGCTTTAGAAGATAAGAAAAAGAATTTACAAAAAAATATTGATGATTTAAATAATCAAATATTGATTTTAGAAAATCAAAATAAAGAATTAGGAAGTTATATTAAACAACAAGGATATTATCCTTTAATATTAAAAGGAAATGAAAAAGAATTTTACAAAGGTGAACAAAGAGATCTTCTTCTTTATCTTTTAAAAGAAGAACTTAAAAATAATCATAATCAAAAACAACAACAAATCATTCATACAATTCTTGAACAAAATCCTCCTGTTGGTAATCGAAATAGATATTTAACAGATATTTTTAACTTATTAGTCAATGAAGGTCTTTCAAAGAAATCTATTGATACTTTAAGTCGTTATGGAATTATTTTAAATCATACAGGTAAACATCCAACAACTACTTTTTTTAATGATTCACGTTATACTATGACATTTTCTTCAACACCAAGTGATCTTAATGTTGGTAGACAATATTATCGTCAAATTAGAAAACTTTTCTTTTAACTTTTCCATAAAAAAAGAGGTGTGTGTTCGACACCTCTTTTGATTATCCTCTAAGTACTGCTCCAAAATCTTTTTCAACAGCTTTTAAGATTTTTTCCATAGCTTCATTAATTTCTTGTTCTTTTAATGTTTTCTTATCATCTTGGAAAGTTAAATTAATAGCTACTGATTTTTTACCAGCTTCTACATGTTCTCCAACATAAACATCAAAGATGTTTGTTGTTTTAACAAGTTTATTACTTGATTTAATGATTTTTTGACAAACATCATTTGCTGGAACAGATTCATCCATTACTAAAGCAATATCTCTTGAAACTGATGGATATTGTGGAATTGGTTGATATTTTACTTTACCTGTTTTGATATTTAATAATGCAGATAAGTTTAATTCAACTACATAAACATCTTTCACATCATATTTCTTTTCCATTAGTGGATGAACTTGTCCAACGACCCCAACTACTTCATTTTGTACTTTAATATAAGCACTACGTCCAGGGTGGAATGATTGGTTATCACTTTCAACACGTTCTAAACGATAACGTGATTCATTGATTCCTAATCTTTCAAAGATTGTTTCTACAAATCCTTTAACTAAATAATAATCTACTTTGTATGAAATTTGTTTAAATGATAACCCATGGTATTCACCAGTACATGCAATCGCAAGGTTTTGTAATTCAACGCCTTTTGAATATGTTGTTGATAATTCATATAAATGAACATCTTTCATATTTCTTGATTGGTTATAGTTAATGACTTGTAACAATGAACCGATAATTGATTGTCTTGTCACTGATCTTTCTTCACCTAATGGCATTGCAAGTTTAACTGGTTCTTGATCATGGAAAATATTGAAATCATGAACAAGTGATGGTGATGTTAATGAATAAGTTAATGTTTCATGTAATCCCAAGTCTTTTAATAAGACTTTCATCATATGTTTCTTTTCTTGAATTTCTGTTCTTTTTCCAATTGTCATAGACATTTCTGGTAAAGTTGATGGAATGTTATCAAAACCATACATACGCACAACTTCTTCAATCAAATCAGCTGCCATCGTAATATCATTACGATAAGTTGGAATTTTAACATTGAATGTATCTTCTTTTAATTCATATTTGAATTTTAATGAATCAAAGATTTCCGCAATTTCATTTGTTTGAATGCTTGTTCCAAGTAATCCATTAACTTGTTGAGTTGAAACTGAAACATATTTATCTTCAATATAAAGAGTTGTTGAAACAGTTTCATAGATTTCTTTAGCATCAGCAAGTTCTTCTAATAAATTTGCACATCTTTCTAAAATATTTAAAGAATTAGCAGTATTTAAAGCCCCTTTAATATAATGTTGAGAAGCATCTGTTAATAAATTTAAACGTCTTGCTGTTTCTCTTAAACTTGGTCCGTCAAAAGTAGCCACTTCGATGACGATATTTTGTGTATTTTCATCAATCTTAGTACTATCAGCTCCCATGACACCAGCTACGCATCCAACACCATTGTCTGTTGAAACAATGATATCATTAGGTTCAAGTTTATATTCTTCACCATCTAATAAGATTGCTTTTTCATCAAATCCAGTTTTTACAACAAATTCTTTTTTTGTTAATTTATCATAATCATACATATGAATTGGTTGACCTGTTTCTAACATGACATAGTTAGAAATATCAACAATATTATTAATTGGTTTAATGCCAGAAGCAAGTAAAGCTGTTTTTAACCAAGCAGGTGATTCTTTTGTAGTGACACCTTTTACAAGTTTAGCCCCAAAGAATGGACATAATTCAGTTTCTACTTTGACTTCAATATTGCTTCCAGGAAGACCTTTTTCCTTGATTTCTGGTAAGTTGACGTCTCTTTTTAAAACAGCAGCCACTTCATAAGCAAGTGAAGTTAAAGCCATACAATCCGCTCTATTTGGTGTTAAACCAATATCTAAAATCGTATCTTTTAAACCTAAATATTCTAAAGGATCTGCTCCTACTGGTGCATTTTCATCTAAGACATGAATTCCATCTTTATCTTCAGGAGATAATAAACGTTGATCTAAACCAAGTTCAGCCATTGAACAAATCATTCCGTTTGATTCTTGTCCACGAATGGTACTTTGTTTAATAACAAAACCTTCTCCTAAATCACATCCAGGATTAGCCACAATAACTTTTTGTCCAGCAGCCACATTTGGTGCTCCACAAACAATTTGAGTCACTTCTCCCGGTCTTACTTCTACTTGACATACATGTAAATGATCACTATCAGGATGATCGATACATTCTTTAACATAACCAATTGTCATGTTATTTCCATTAGCTAATGAATGCATTCCTTCTACTTCTAAACCAATTGAAGTAATTTTATCAGCAAGTTCTTTTGGATCTTGATCATCTATTTTAACGTATTTATTTAATAAATTTAAACTGACTTCCATTTTCTTACTCCTCTCTTTGGAATTGGTTTAAGAATCTTAAATCATCATTGTAGAAATCACGAATATTATCAATACCGTATTTCAACATAGCCACACGTTCGATTCCAATTCCAAATGCAAAACCTTGATATACTTTACTATCAAAACCACACATATCTAAAACTTTTGGGTTGACCATACCAGCACCTAAAATTTCAATCCATCCAGTTCCTTTACACATAGCACATCCTTTACCACCGCAATGATGACATGAAATATCCACTTCTACTGATGGTTCAGTAAATGGGAAGTAAGATGGACGTAATCTAATTTCACGTTTTTCCCCAAAGAATTTTCTTGCGAAAACTTCTAATGTTCCTTTTAAATCAGCAAGCGTGATATTTTTATCAACAACAAGACCTTCACATTGCATAAATTGATGTGAGTGAGTTGCATCATCATCATCTCTACGATATGTTTTGCCAGGACAAATAACTTTAATAGGTCCTTTACCTTTTGCTGCAAGTAAGGTATGGGCTTGTACTGGAGAAGTATGTGTTCTCATTAAAGTATTTTCATCAATATAGAAAGTATCTTGCATATCTCTGGCAGGATGTCCTTTTGGTAAGTTCATTAATTCAAAGTTGAAGTAATCACTTTCTACTTCTGGACCTTCAGCAATTTGATATCCCATTCCTAAAAAGAGTTCTTCTAATTGAGAAACAATAATTGATAAAGGATGCATTGTTCCTTGATCTAATTTATAACTAGGTAATGATAAATCAATTGTTTCACTATTGATTTTATCAATAATTGCTTGATGTTCTAAAACTTCTTTTTTATCTTCAACAGCTTTTGATAATTCTTGTTTAACTTTATTACTTGTTTGACCAAATGTTTTTCTTTGATCTGGATCCATATTCTTCATAGATTTCATTGCTTCTTGAATAGGACCTTTTTTCCCTAAATAAAGCACACGAATATCATTTAATTCTTTTAAAGATGTACAAGCTTCAATTTTTTCTAAAGCTTCATCTTTAATTTTTAATAATTCATTTTCCACTTTATTTCCTCCTTAAACATAAAAAAACTCATTCCAATAGGAACGAGTTGATCGCGGTACCATCCTAATTCATGTTTAAAACATGCTCTTAATTAAACATTAACGCAGTCTCACGTCACTGATTAGGTGCTCTCCATGGTGAATTCAATAAATTATCTGTAGGAGTTTCCACCACTTCTCCCTCTCTAAAACAGCATCCTTTATTTACTAATCCATATCAACGATTTATATACCCCAATATTATATCAAATTTTCCTAACAAAACAAGTCTCTTTTAAAAGCATATTTTCATATTTTTTCATATTTCTGAAATCGCCTACATAATAATTGTATATACATTTATAAATATGGTATAATCGATATGTAAGAGGTAAAAAAATGTCAAAGAATCCAAAATATATAAAAATAATGAGTGATTTAGAATCACAAATCAAAAACAACGAATTAAAGCCTGGTGATCAAATTCCAACAGAAAAAAATCTATGTGAAATGTATAATGCGTCTAGAATGACTGTTAATAAAGCTATTATGATGTTATGTGAAAAACGTCTCGTTGAAAGAATTGCTGGAAAAGGCTCATTTGTGAAAGATTATCGAACAATAAAAAATTTACAGCTTGGATCTACTGGAAGTTTTACAGAAGATATGATTTCGACTGGCAAAGTACCCGGAGCAAAACTAATTGGATATAAACTTGTTAAAGGCAAAGAAGTTCCTCATGTAAGAGATGCTTTAAAACTATCAGATGAAGACTTTATCCACTATTTTGTACGTCTTAGAACCGGTGATAATATTCCAATAGCAATTAGTTATACTTATCTATCAACGCATATCATTCCATCTCTAGACATCCAGATCTTAGAAAACTCTCTTTACAAATATATAAAGAAGCTTGGTTATCAAATTCAAGGTATTGATGCACAATATTCAGCTGTTATGCCAACAAAAAAACAAAAAGAGTTATTAAAGGTTGACAATATAGCTCTTTTTAAAAGTCACCATGTTACTTTTTTATCAGATGGAACTCCTTTCGAATATATTTCTACCTATTATCGAGGGGATCAATACACATATTCATTAAAAACAATTTTTAAAGATAATTAAATAACAATTCTCATTTAATGGATTATTTTTATGTGTAATTAAAAAACTGTGGGGATTTCTCAAGCTATAAATAATCCAGGGGTAGCTCCTGGATTTTACTTTTGGCTGTTAATTTTTTGGGGGTATTTTCTTGATGTCTATTTTGTTATTTCCATAAATCATTTATCATACTCTTAAGGTCAAAAAAATTATAGAAAGAAAAATGGATAAACATCTAACTTTGGCAGGCGAGATGTTTATCCAGTCCATAAGAACACGATGATAATAATAAAACTTTCAAACAAAATCAAGTATATTTCTCAAATTCAATATGATAAAATCGTTTTTTTGAATTTTAATCATCTTTAATGCCCAAACTGTCATTCCAATGGTTTAATCATTCATGCCTACTATGACCGCCATATCGATATCTTTGATTGAAATCACACCATCAGGGTATTAAGACTCAAATATCCTTCCTGTAATTCTACCCACGCTGTCTTGATTGAAGACATGGTCCTTACTCTGTTGCTTCTTTTGATATCATCGTTGATATTTTAAACAATGATGATTTTTTATCATCTCTCACACCTTTTTTATGTGCGTTATGAATGTTTCAAAAGTTATTTTAACACTTTCCTTTTAAAATTTCTTTTATCTTTAAAATAACACCATCATTTTCATTACTATCAATAACTTGATAAGCAACCTCTTTAACTGGGGGCATGGCATTAGCCATCGCATAACCATATTTTACTGTTTGTAACATTTCGTAATCATTCATTTGATCGCCAAAGGCTCCTGATTCTTCTGGTTTAATCTTTAAGATTTCTAAAAGATGTGTTAAAGTTGTTCCTTTATTCACATCTTTATAAAAGATATCAAACCAAACATTACCTGTTGTTACTAATTTTAAATGTGGTTTTAGTTGTTTTTGAATCTTTTCAATTCTTTGTTCCATTTGATCATCAAAGCTTGCAATAGAGAATTTTAAGATATCATCTTCAATATCATCATAGCTTTCTACAAATTGAACATTTTTCATAAACAATGAAATAAAGTCTTTTTTATTTTCAAAATTTTTAGAAATATAAGCATGTTTATCTCCAGAAACAACAAGCATACATTCTTGATCTTCTTTTAAAATATCTAGAACTTCTTGAGCATCTTGTTTTTCTAAAGCTTTTTTATAAAGTGTTTTTCCTTGATAAACTATCTTTGTACCATTTTCACAAAGATAATAAAGATCATTTTTGATTTCTTCATCAAATTTACAGGCTAGTGCTTCATATTGATTACCTGATGCAATGACAAATTGTATATCTTGTTTTAACATTTGTTTATATAAATCATTAAATTCTTCACTGTAGGATTTATCATCTCTTAGAAATGTTCCATCCATATCTGTTGCTAGTAACTTCATTTTAACCTCTATTTATACATTTTTCTTTTAATTCGCGTTATTTCTTATATTGGTCTCTTAATCCGTCAAGTTTTTTACTTCCAATTCGTGCATGAAATTGTGGATCTTTTGGAATATCTGGATTAATTCCCAAATCTTGTGGTGCTAAACAAGCTAAAACTTGCATTGGAATAATGTATTCCCAAGGAGAAAATAATGGATCTTCAACAAATTCAACAATGCAATCATTTTTATTTTGGTTTTCAATCTCTTCTGGTGATGCAATCAAATAATTATGAGGTGTCCATTCTTTTAATATTTCTATAAGTTTCAAAGTACGTGGTTTATAATCACCTTTAGAAGCAAGATAAAAGATATGTGCACTTTCTGTAATAGAATTGTAAATTCCATGGAAAAATTCTTCAATATCATATCCTGTTACACCTTGGCGCACAGTTTCTAAAACTTTTAAAGCACCTTCTAAAACATCTGCATAATTACCATCATATCCTACAACGATAATTCTTTTTGCCGGTAAGAACTCATCTTTGATTCTTCCATACCATTTTGTAGCTGCATCTACAACTAATGGCATATTATGAATTACATTAAACATTCTTTCTTTATAGAGTTTGAATTTTTCTTCTTTTAAAATTCCTTTAATAATAGCAAGTTCACTTAGCATCATCATCAACGTTACGGTTGTTCCAGCATATCCTTTAGTTTTTGCACCGCATTTTTCATTTCCAACTTCAATTCTTGTTTGAGTTTGTGCATGTTCAAAAATCAAAGCAGTAGGATTTTCTGAAACAGATGCTGTCATCAAGCCTCGTTTTGAAGCTGCATCTAATCCCTCAACTGTCGATAAACTTTGTCCACCTTGTGACATACCAATGACTAATGTATTTTTATTAAATACTTTTTCACTTCTAGAAAATTGTGTAGGATACATACAAAAAACTTTTATATTTAAGATTTCTTCTAAATAATTTTTTGCAGATAATCCAGCATGATATGATGTTCCAGAACCAATCACATAGATTTGATCAATCTTTTTATCCTTATATTCATTTACAAATTCTTGAACTATTTCTTTTCTATTATTAATAATATATGTTAGAACATCCGGTGTTTCACATATATAATCATACATATTTGTTTTCATTATAAAATACCAAAGAAAGATAATACAATACCAAGGATTAAGATTCCCCATAATAATGTAGTACTTTTCATTCCTTTTTCTAATAATGCATAAATAATAAATGTAAATCCTAATGGTAAGAAACCTTTAATAATACCATCAAAAATATCTTGTAAAACAATTTTTGTTCCATTTAGTTTAAATACAAATGGTGTTGTAATTGTAACCATGGAAGCACACATAGATCCAACTACAATAAGACCAAGTATTTTAGCAACTTCAGTTAATACTGCAACCATACCACCTTCATTCATACTTGCTAAAAATCCAACTCCACTTTTATAACCAATTTTCAATCCAAAATAACGAACAATCAAATGTGGAACATTATAAATCAATAAGAATAAGATAGCTCCTAAAATGCTTCCTTTAGCAGCTAGACTTGTCCCAATACCTGCACCAATAATTCTAAATGTTCCCCAGAAAAAAGAATCACCAATTCCAGCAAGCGGACCCATCAAAGCAGCTTTTACAGCATTAATTGATTCCTCATCAACTTCTTCGCCTTTATCTTTAGCTTTTTTAAATTTTTCTTCCATGGCAATTGCCGCACCAGCAATAAAACTGACAACTGCAGGAGTCGTATTAAAAATAGCTAAATGTCTTTTTAAAGCATCTGAAATATCTTTTTTATTCTTATATAACTTTTTTAATGCTGGAATCATCATGTAAGCAAAACCAACATTTTGCATACGTTCAAAACAAAAACATGCTTGCAAAGGAAATGTTCGCCAAAATGTTTTTCTATATACATCTGGTGTCATAACCGTATCTTGAGTTTCGAGTTCTTTATTTTCCATTATAATTCTCCTCCTAAATCATCAGAGATCATATCAACAGAATTGTTATGATTCTTATTAGAGATTGTATATTGATAAATTGTATAAGCTATTGCAGTTCCAACAACAGCTGCTCCCACTGTATTAACAGAGAATAATGCTGTCATCGCCCATCCAATAAAGAAAAATGCCACATTTTTCTTATCAAATAATAATTGCATTAAAATTGCAATACCTAAAGCTGGTAACATACCACTTGCTGCATTTAACCCATCTGTGACAAATTGAGGAATCATTTTAACAAATGCACCAATAACTGAAGATCCTAAAAATGCGCCTAAAAATACTAATAAGAAATAACTTACAAAAAATAAAATTGCGCCTCCCCATAAAGCTTTATCAATTCCAGAAAAATCCGCATTTTCAGCAGCTTTATCTGCCATATGTACAAAATAACCATTAGCAGTTCTTATAAAAATACCCACCAATTGTCCTAATGTAGCAATCGGTAAAGCTAAAGCAACCGCTGCTGAGACATCTAACTTAGATACAATTGCAAATGCTGTTGCCAAAATTGCACCAGAAACTGTATCAGGTGGTGTAGCAGAACCAATTCCAACAATTCCCATCATAATTAATTCTAACGAACCGCCAACAATAATCCCTGTTTTAAAATCACCTAAAATCAAACCTACAATTGGACCTAATACTAATGGACGATCTAACATCCACATACCGCCAATTCTACTATCCCATATTCCAATACCACCTAACAAACCAAGTAGTAAAGCATGAACTATACTCATTATTATTCCCCTTTCTATTTATTAAATTTATCTTTAATTTCTTCTGTACTTAATTTTTGGGAAGTAGGAACAGATTGCATAAAAACATGATATCCTTCTTTTTCAAGTTCATCCATAACATGAATATCATTTTTACTCATATATGAATTCATATCTATTTGTTTTTTACCCTCTCCATTTCTAAGTCCACCTAATAAAATATCTTTAATTGCTCCATTAGTTTGTTCACACACAAATTTTGCATCATTCAAATCTTTAGTAATGACCATAATTTTACGCATTGCATGTTTTGGATTATTAATAACATTAACCGCTCCTTGTAAAGATTTCATTGAAAGTGTTACTCCTGATGGTGTAGCTAATCTAAATGCAACTTGCATATCTTTATCAGTAATTAAATGATTATTAGCTACTAAAATAACATCCACCTTATAATGGCGTGTCCAAGATACAGCAACTTGTCCATGTAATAACCTATCATCTACTCTTAATACTTCTATCATTTTTTATCCCCCTTTTATAAATCATCATCGTCTGATAATTCATCATTACAACTTATAACATCATTAACTAAATAGATTCCCTTTTGTGATTCTTCAATCGCATCTCTAATTTTATTTTTATTATCTTCATCATCTTGTGAAAGTGATAAAAAAGATAAACTCATTACTAATCCTAAATTCATGCCAGTTACAACATAAAGCAACTTGTTATCTGAAATTCTTTGAATAGCTGTTTGTGTTGTACTTCCTCCAGGAATATCAGTAACAACAATAACTGGTTGATTATCATCAAACGATTGAATCATTACATCTAAGTTATTTTTAATTTCTTGAATATTTTGATCCAATAAAATATTTAAAACTTTAAAATGATTTTCTCCAATAATAAGTTTACAAGAATCTGCTAATCCTGTTGCCAGTTGTCCATGCGAAAACAAAATAATGTTTGCCATTTAATTCACCTATCCTTCTTTTAAATAACTATTCATTTTAAAATGAAATTGTGGATCACTTGGTATATTACAATCAATCCCTAAATCTAATGAAAGTTTTCTAGCTAGTACTTGCATTGGAACAATGTATTGCAATACAGCAAATTCTTGATCATCTGTAAACGGAAAAACTAAATCCTTTGAATTATTTGTGTTTTCATGTGTAATCAAGAAATTGTGACTATGTCTTTCTTCTTCAAAATATCTTTTCAATCTTAGAATACGATCATAATATTGACCCTTTGAGCATACATATAACATATAAGTATCTTCATCAATGCAATGATAAATACCATGCATAAACTCTTCTAACTCAAAACCTTGAACACTATATCGCACTGCTTCACAAATTTTTAATGTTCCTTCCATCATATCCGCTAAACAATTATCATAACCAATGACATATAAACGACGGCATTTCATTAAATCATTTCTATTTTGTAAATACCATTTTGACGTAGCTTCAGCAATATCTGGAATTGCATCCGCACTTGCTTGCATTCTTCTTAAATAATCATCAAATTCATCTTGTGTGATTTTTTCTTGCCTTAACGCAACCTTTAAAGCAAAAATCATAAATGTTACAATTGATCCAATATACCCTTTTGTTTTTGGGCCTGCTTTTTCTTCCCCGATATCAACATATAGTTTTACATCACCATGATGTTCAACCGGTCTTCCTTTTTCAGCAGTCATCGCAATTGTTCCAAAACCATTTGCCTTTGCTTTATCCAACCCCGCAATTGTTGATGCCGACATTCCCGCATGTGAAAGTCCCATAACTAAAGTATTTTTGTTGAAAATTCTTTCATCTTTAAATACAATAGGATATGAAGCAAATACTTTCATTTGTAATACTTTTTCCATTAAATTTTTTGCAGCTAATGCAGCATGATAAGATGTACCAGATCCTATCACATAAATTTGTTCATAGTTGCCATTAAAAAAGTATTCAATAGCATCATGAAAGATTTCTTCATGGTTAGAAATAATATTTCTAACCGCTTTTTTTGATTCTAATATGTATTGATACATATCTCCGTAATCTCTTTTCATTCCGTTTCCCCTTTCTTATTTGTATATACATTTTATTATACATATATACATATGTCAATGCTTTTTATTAAATTAATAATTATTTATCATAGAATATACTTTTTATTGATATTTTCATTCAAAAAGCGCTTACAAATTTTATCATTAATATTTACTTTTCACTAATAAATATTGACTCTCAGATAAAAAAGTACAATACATTAAACAGATAATTTTATCTAAAAAAATAATCATTTAGTATTGTTATTGAGGATAAGTTTCATTGAAAAGGAGAAGAATATGAATAAAAGAAAATTAGTTTTAGAAGCATTACTTGCATTATCCTTAACTACACTTTTATCTACAGTTGTTTATGCAGAAAAAACACATCAACCAGAAGGAAATACTGTAATTTCAGAGAAAGATAAGCCTTCTATTACTTTAGTTATGGATAAATGGACTGGAGAAAATGATATTGTTTTAAATGTTCAATCAAAAAAGAACACAACAATTAAATTATCGGAAATGTATGTTTGGGATGATTCAGCATCTTTAGGTGGAATTTATGTAGAACCCAAAATTGATCTTGACGAAAACGGAAACGGTACAATTACTTTCAAAAATGATGATTTAAAAAATGTAAAAACATTAATCGGTTCTAATGACCCACTCGATTGGACAAAAATCAAACAAATTGAAATGTGGTTTAATTTTTGTCTAGATGAAACAGAAATCTATACCTCTAAATCTGCATATATTCCTGTAGAGATTTCAAAAACACCATCTCCAGTAGAAACAGAAAAGCCAAAAACAACTGAAACAGTAAAAAAAGAAACAAAAGTCACTACTAAAAACACACAATCCAAGGCTGTAAAAACAGGTGATAATACAAATATTACCCTTTATACTTCACTACTTATTATAAGTGTTATTGTTGTTTCAGGAACAATTGTTTTACGAAAAAAGAAAAGTTAATTTAATCAAAAGAATCCTATAAACAGTAAATCCAGAAGAAAAAAACTTCTGGATTTATTAATTAATAATTATCTTTTTCATTAAGCACTTTTTCATGATAAAGTGCTTTTAAAATACCCTCTTGATCAAAATTATCGGTAATATAAGTTGCCTTTTCTTTTAAAACATCTACTGCATTACCCATCGCAATGCCATGTCCTACTTCTCTAAACATCGCTTGATCATTATAACCATCGCCAAATGCATAAGCATTATCCTTATCAATATGGAAATAATCTAATAGATAGGCAATCGCACTACCTTTATCAAATTCAATTGTTGAACAATCACAAGAACCCATTCCGCCATGATCATTAATAATTAAATCTTCTTTAAAGATTTCAACCATTGTTTGGTAATGTTCTTGACTTTGATAAAACATATCAAACGTATAAAAATCTCCTTCTAAAGAATCCACAAGATGTTCAATACCATATTCCTTTTCTAAATCAACTTCTTGTTTTTGATATAAATGATATTTTAAAGCTTTATCATCACTAACAAACATCGCCCCTAGTTTTCCTTGATCAAGTTTATGTACATAATAATCTAATTGTTTCTTGGTAAAAGCTCTACTATAAAGCTTCTTTCCTTCATAAAGAATATAACGTCCATTACAACTAATAATTCCACTAACAAGATCACCAAATAAACGTTTGGCATAAAATGGAGCTCTTCCCGTACAAATAAACGTCTTATATCCTTTTTCTTTTAATAAATGCAGTGCTTTTAAATTTGATTCTGTAATAACACCATGTTGTCCTAGTGTCCCGTCAATGTCAAAAAATAATATCTTATCCATACCTATTCTCCTTGAAAATGATACATCATAATACTTCCTGCCACAGCCACATTTAATGATTCAATGGTTGTAATTGGAATATAGGCAATTTGATCACAAATATCGATAATCTCTTTTTCCATCCCATTCCCTTCATTTCCTAAAACATAGGCCATCTTTTCTTGTTTTTTAATTTCATGAATAGGTCTTCCATTTTCTAAAGCACTGCCTACAACACAGACACCTTTTTCTTTTAAAGCAGGAATAATTTTTTTTAAATCCCCATAAAGACAAGAAAGATGGAAGTGTGCTCCTTGCATTGATCGCAGTAATTTATCATTATAAAGATCCACACATTCATTAGATAAAATCACTTGATCTATGCCAAAAGCAAGTGCTGTACGAATAAGTGTTCCAATATTTCCAGGATCTTGTAGATAATCTAAAATCAAATATCTTTTTCCATCAACTAATTTCTTATCTTTTTGAATAAAACATCTTGCCATAATAGGTTGAGGTGTTTTAGTAAAAGCAAGTTTTTCCATAATTTCTTTAGATACTACTAAATTTTCTACACCTAAATCAATCGGTTCAGTTGAAATAATCAAATCTGTTTGTTTAGCTTTGATTGCTTCCTCTACTAAATGATTTGTTTCTACTAAATAATAATCTTTTCGATATTTCTTTTGTTTTAATTTTAATAATTCTTTAACCGTTTTATTTTGCATTGACGTAATCATATACCCACATCCTTTAATAATCTTTCTCTTTCTTTATAATTTGGCATTCTTTTTTCTATTTCATGATAGAATGCTTTTGAATGATTCGCTTCAAGAAAATGACAAAGTTCATGAACAATAACATAATCAATTAAAGCATAATCAATATGTGCTAATACTAAATTAAAGCACACTCTATTTTTTTGATAAAAACAAGCACCCCATCTTCTTTTCATTTTCTTAATTTGAATTTCAGGAAAAGCATGATGAAAGCTCGTACTTAAATAAAAATCTATTCTTTCTTTTAAATAATTCATCAATTCTTGTTTTAAAAACATTTCAATGGTTGCTTGGATATTTTTTGAATAAACATAGATTTGACGATCATGAATGGCACATTTTTTGATATTCATATCTTTTAAAATAATTTGATATTTTTGATTAAACAAATAAACATAACCATCTTCTTGATAGTTATATTTAGGAACATATCCTTTTATTTGTTCAAGTATTTCTTCTTGATGATTTCTAATCAATTTTTCTATTTCACTTTGAGGAAACAGCGGTGAACAACGAATTACCACTTCTCCTTTTTCTACTCTTAAATAACAATTCTTAATTCTTTTATAATGAATTTTATAAACAATTTCTTGTTGATCTAAAATAATTATTTTAGTTTCTACCATGTATATTTTTCTCCTTTTTGGGTCACTCTTTTTAAGGAGTGATAAAATGGATATTCGACAAGCTATATTTCAAAGACTACATGCTTGTTCAAGTAGTGAACTTAAAGAGATTATTGAAAGTGGTATTGCTTCTAAAGAAGAAACCGTCTTACCAGGGCTTGGTGTTCTTTTTGAAACTTATTATAATTCTTTAAGCTCAAAAGATGAATTACTTGACAGTCTTAGTCATTTATTAAAATAGACTCTTAGAGTCTATTTTTATATATTTGTTTCAGTGAACGTAAAATCATAAATCCAAACATCAAATAAGCATCTATATGAAATAATGTTGGCAATTGAACAATTTGTATAATAACAAGTAAAATAGCCATGATTACATACATCATCCATGAGATTGAATAATTATGTTCATGATACATAAATTTTAATGTTTGATGATGATTTTCATCATACCAATCATTAATGATTTTAAACAATTCAAAAAGCAAATAATTAAAAATCCATAATAAGCAAAAATACATTAATGTAAAAATATTATTAAAAAAGATGTATGGTATTGTTGCTGGAAAGGACATTTGATAATAATTCGATAAATCCAAACTAAATGTAAAAAGTGTAATTAAAAAAGTCATGATTCCATTTCTTGCAAGATATAAAACAATAAAATCTTTTTTTAATTTTAAGTATCTTTCTTTATTCATACAAACCACCATTTTCCTTTGAAAAGTTTAATTTGAAAACATAACTTTTTTGACTTTGATCTTTTGATAAAATAATAACAACACTTAATTTTTTCTTTTTTAAAGATCCTTGATTTAAATCATGATTATATGTTTGATAGATTTTTTGATTAACAATTTCTTTAGTCTTTCCATTTATTTTTTTAAATACAACATAATTCTTATCATTTTTATCATTTAATTTATTACTTTTTAAATAACGATATTCTAATGAAATATTTGGATATTTCTTCAATAAATCTTCATCTGTAGACGTTAAATACCCAAGCCTCATAAAATCATCACTGACACATGCATTTTCTACTTTAAATGTTTTTGAAGAACATGCTAATTTTTCAACTTGTTTTAATTTTAAAGTATGTTGATAAACCATCTTTTGGTTATCATCTTTGATGATTAACTGAACATTTTTGATTTCTTTTATATTTTTTAAATCTTCCTTATTTTCTAAAGAATAACTTCCACCCTCTAAATATTTTAAAGAATAATCAATATGTTGTTTTCTATTTATTTGAATTATGACATCAATATCTTGTCCGTCTACAAGAGAATCGATTTTTCCTAAAACAAGTGTCCCATCTCCACAATGATAATTTGATTGATCTTTATAAAGCTCATAATCCTGTAAAGTAAAGCCTTGATGATTTAATGATAAAAAATAATCATAATACGTTTTTGTATTATATGTATGAAAAGAAAAATTATCATACATTGTTAGTAAAGAAACAAAAACGATTATCAGGCATAAACATGTAATAATTAAATTTGATTTATGTTTTTGATCCATATTTTCTCACCACAACTATTATACACAATAGTTTTGTTTTTACCAAATATGACATAATATGATATGATTTAAAAAAGGAGGATTTCTCATGGAAAAAGAAATATTATTAAAAAAAATAGAAAATACAAATCATTTAAATGAGCTTTACCCGTTATGGAATGAATTTAAAGCTTATCTTGAAAATCAACCAAGTTTATTGGAACTTGGTCAACTCTTTGGATTTAATTATCATCTTCAAGAAAAATTCAATCAATTAAGTCAACTTTTTATTCAAGAAAAGAAATACCAAGAAAGTATAGAATTTCATCAAGACTTTATGAATTATTTTAAAGATGATAAATATCTTTGCCCTTTTTATAAAAACTTAGCTTTATCTTATTTTTATCAAGATAATGATCAAGGAATTTCATATTTTCAAGAATTACTTGAACGTTACCCTTATGATTATGAAATTATGGATGCTTATTTTTCGTGTCTTTATAAACAAAATAACTTACAAGAATTAAAAAATATGATTCAAAAACATTTACCTCTATCTATCGAATATAATATTGAAACAGAAAATATTATTCATCATGTCATTGAGCTTTTTAAAGCAATAAATGAAGAAGAACTTGCTTTACAATATGCTCAAATTGAAAAGCAACAAAATGATTTTGGTAAGAAAAAACCAACAAAAGTCATCAAAGTGGGGCGTAATGATCCTTGTCCTTGTGGAAGTGGTAAAAAATATAAAAAATGTTGTGGTAAATAATGAAGAAGTTCTTTCTTATTTTCATACCGATCATTTTGATTCTTACTTACATTTTTTATCAAAATAATCTTTTATCTCATCCAAAATATACAAATGATGATTTTGGTATTCAAACTTATAAAAGCATAAATGATCAAGATCATGATGGTATTGACGATCAAAGTGATATTGTACAAAACGTTAGAAAATATATTGAAACAAAACCTCAATACAAAAGTAAGTATTATCAAGGTGGTTACCCAACAGACCATTATGGAGTATGTAGTGATGTTGTCGCTTTTGGCTTATTGAATACAGGTTATGATCTACAAATTCTTGTAGATCAAGATATTAGAGAAAATCCTCAAAGTTA
Organism: Faecalibacillus sp. MSK20_93; assembly: GCF_020589945.1. Classification (NCBI taxonomy): domain Bacteria; kingdom Bacillati; phylum Bacillota; class Erysipelotrichia; order Erysipelotrichales; family Coprobacillaceae; genus Faecalibacillus; species Faecalibacillus sp. MSK20_93. Next base: position 25,729 of record NZ_JAJDKA010000040.1, read on the forward strand.
TCAAGTTGAACATCCAGATAAAAATATTGATTTTCGACGAGTAAGAAATTTAAATGTTTATTTTAAAAGACACGCCCTATCTTTGACTCTCGATATTTATGATTTAGATAAGTGGCAAGGTGGCGATATTGTTATCTTTAAAAAACATATTGGTATTGTTTCTAATTATCGAAATAAAAAGGGAATCACTTTCGTGATTCATCATGCTTATCCTCATCAACTTTATTATGAAGAAGATATTTTAGAAAAAAGAAATGACATTATTGGTCATTATCGTATTTCTTAGTACCACCAATAGTGGTACTTTTATATTTCTTTACCAACAGCATCAGCAATTGATTTTAATTCTTTCATCAATTGTTCAAATTTGGCTGGTTTTAATGATTGTGGTCCA
>NZ_JAJDKA010000041.1:0-26057 GCF_020589945.1 Faecalibacillus sp. MSK20_93
TACTCCGCCTAATAATTTAGAGCGAACCTCTAAGCACCGGATAATTTAATATACCCTAAAAAGAGCCAACTTGGCTCTTTTTTTATATTTCTAGTTCATCATCTTGTTGTATGTCTTCAATTTCTAAATCATTATTAAAGAATTGGTCTAATAATTCCAAGTTTCCCATATCAGAAATAGGTGATTGAATGAATGTAATATTATTATTTTGATAATCATTTTCGATATACATTTTAGTAATAAATTCGCTTAAATCTTCAAGTGTTATTCTTTCACCAACTTCATCTTCAACATCATATTGATAGATTTCTTTAGCATGTTCTACAATACCTTTTATATTTTCAAAATCAACAGTAGGGTAATTTTCTGTTAAATATTCCATTGTTCTATATCTTTCATAATCCATTTTTTCAGCAGTTTTATTGGCATAAAAAGATTTTGCTGTATCATAATCTTCAGTGTATACAAGACTATAAGCCCAACTGTTATTTTCTTTGTTGATGTCACAAGCAACATTATAGAACCCTGATTTATCATTTTTTAATAATGCTACATTTGTTTCTTCATCACGCATTATCACTCTAAAAGGAGTACCATTATTAAAAATAATATTTGGACTTTGCTTAGTATTTAAGCTAGATATTAATTCTTCTGTTTCAATGTCACAATATGAGGATAAGTCATCTAATACACTTTGATGTTCAACTAGCCAATTAGCAATTTTATTGTTTAAATTAGGTTGGCTGCTTGACTGGTGTTTAGGATGTACAAAAATATATTGTTCATTGTTTTGTAAACAATCAATGATTTTATCGAGTTCTTTATAAGCACTCAAATATATCTCTTGAATTGCTTTAGCATCTTCTACAAATACACTTAAATCATCAGTATGTTCCGAGAAATCTGTTGATTGGTATTTTTCAATAGTGTGATTATGATCATCAAAATTATAGTTGAAGGTACAACAATTATTGTAAATGAATTTTTCAATAGCGTGATTATGAGCATCAAAATTATCATAGAGCAATTTAAATTGATTTTTTATAATTTCTATAGCTTCAATTTTTGTATAATCAAAAGTTACATTTGGAACAAATACAAATAAATTTTCTCCACAAGGTGAAAACATTTCTATAGAAATATCTTTACCCCTATGAGCGTATGACCATCCTAGATTATTTAGTGCATCAAATGCCTCATGAAAACGTGATTTATTAATATAATCAAGACCTTCTGTAAATCTTGTAAATTTTTTAACAAATGTTTTAGTATCATCACCTTTTTTTTCTGTTACATTAACAATCATACCTCCCGTATTAGTATTTTCGACATCATAATAAGTATCCATTTTTAATCCCTCTTTCTATTTATATATTGAAAAACAAAAGAGCCAAGTTGGCTCTTTTTAAATTTCTAGTTCATATTCTTCTTCATCAGTTTCTTCTTCAATGGTGTTTATTTTGTGTATAACATCAAAGTAATCAGCTTTAAATACTTCCTTATGAAAGTCTAAATGTCTTTCATCAAAGCAAATAACTCTTTTATTGCAAAAAGCTGTTTCACTTCCTTTGAAATCAACATATTTAGGAAATGTACTATCAGAAGAAACAATCATCATATCTTCTTTTTCATCAAACTTATTTTCAAAGTAATCCTTTTTGTCACTAAAATAATTTTCAAATTGATTGTATTCATCAACATAACCTATATTGTACAAAGCTGTTATATTGAAATCAATCTGACCCGTTTGTTCATCATATTCGCAATAGGTAAGCATATCACTTGCTTCAAGAAGAGAAATTACATGATTGAATTCATTGTTATCAAGGTGATATTGTTCTTGAATATCTTTTTTATCACATATCCAATTACACGAAAAAGATTTTTCCATGGCATGATAAATAATCATGTCTTTTACATAGGAATAGTACAGTTCCATAGAATCTTGCAATGTAACGTTCAATGATTCTAAACTTTCTTTAAGATTTGTAGCATCATCCATAAAATATTCTAAAGGATGTACAGAATTTATTTTTTCATATCTTTCCTTTGCCCATTCGTTGATGTTTAAAGATTGAATTTCATCATGTATTCTATTTTGAAGATTTTTGATAATATGTGTCATTGAATCATGAGGATCATCAATATCTATTGAAAGCCATAGCCTTTTGAGATTACTGAAACCAATACCTAAATTTACTGTCTTATTATCAATATAACATTTAACATTATCTTCTTTTAACTCATGTGAAAGTACTTTTATCTTTTCTTGAATACTATTTTTGTTTAGAAGCTCATAGTCTAATTTATCGTTTATTTTAGAAAATTCTTCTTTGCTTATCCTTTTTTGAATTAGATCTTTTAATGATTTAGTTGTTTTTCTATATCCACTATTAGTTTTAGTTCTAGTAGTAAGTTCATTGTTATCTAAATCAAAATTTTCAATAATATCACATTTTGTTTTTTTCTTTAATGAATTCATGAGACTATTTATTTTATCCTGATCTTCAATACATGAGAAGAAATATATAGAAAATTCATCATTAGAGTAAGCTTTACTAACAGCGTCAACACCAAATTCTTTAGTTAGTTTTAAAAATTCTTCTTCATATTCATTTTTGAATAAAATACTGTTTTGTGTTTCTTTATATTCCATTTAAATGTTCCTTTCTAATTAATGTAATAAAAGAGCCAAGTTGGCTCTTTTACAAAGTTTGTGCATCATGTTCATTGATTTCTTCATTTTGTTCATTTTCTACTGGTTCAATTTTTGAATCATAACTATCGTGTACTTTTAAAACAGTATAACGTTCAGGGTGTTCTTTCATGATTTCTCTTTTTCTAGCATTTTCTTCATAATAATGTTTTACTTGCAAAAGCTGGTTAAGATCATTTATTTTTAACTGTTCATGTCCTTTAAGGTTGAATTTTACACTTTTAATATCAAATGCTTTTTCTTCAATACTTTCATTTTCTGATATTTTAAAAAGAGATTTATTTTTATATGCTTCAATTATTTTATTGGAAGCTGTTTTTCCAGCATCATCTAAATCAAGCATTAGTCTTATTTTTTTAATATCTTTAAGTTCTTCATTATTTTTAAGATTGTATTTCAAAGTTGATAGGGCACAACCGCAACCTGATGATGCAAGAATATGAGCATTAGGATTATCTTTGGTTAAAGTAGCATAACTCAATCCATCAATAACTGCTTCAGTAACAACCAATGTATCTGTAGGAATAGGGCATTTGTAAAAGAATCCATTTTGCTTATTTGAACCATAGACATCTAATTGAAATTTAGTTTCTCCAGTTCCTCTTCGACAACCAAAAACAGGCTTTTCTTTGTTTTCTAAATCGTATGATATAAATACAGCGTTATGAAAAGTATCTTCAAATAATAAATGCTTATTTATTAGATCCTCAACCAAATCTTTATCTAAACATCTTTTATGTGTTAAATAATCAATTACTGTTTGATTATTTTCATTGGCAATAGGTAGAACAAATTCTTTTTGTCGATATGTTTCTTCAAGCTCTTCATCATATAAATAAATATCCTTATCAATTCCATCATATTTTGTGTAATAAAAATCTAAAAGTTTAGCAAGTCCTTCAGCTTTAGAAAATTGATTATATTCACAATAAAAGTCAACCACATTGAGAGGTTGACTTCCTGTTCTTGCATTCCAAAATACTCTGTTTGACTTTAAATCAAATACCATTGAACTATGTTCTTTTGCTTTCAAATATCTTTGATTGCTTCTAGCACGTTCCATATTAAGATTTAAAATATTTGTTGCTACATCTATACAACGAAGATTTGATAAAAGTTTTTCTACATTCTCTTTTCTATAAGCTTTTTCATTAATAACATGCTCATTATCCTGAACTAATTGAATGGTCTCTTTCATAGTAAGTATCCTTTCTTTATTTCTAGATAAAATAAAAGAGCCAACTTGGCTCTTTTATTTATTTGGGAGAGGACTCAATAAATGAGATTGATTTGATTATAAACGAACTTGAAAATATCATTTAAGAGTCCACAAAGTTGAAAGTTCATTTACATAACTTTCAACTATAGATATTTTAATATATATAAATAACCGTTTTCTCTACTTTTTTTCCACGAAAAGTGAATATTTCCTGAATATCGCTGAATATTTTGAATATTTTCTATAATTTTCTTCTTTATACCAAAAAAGAGCTTGATGACAGCTCTATCTTGGATTTTAAAAAAGGAAGTTTTTATCAGTTAAGAATGATGATTACAAGACTTGATTTTTAATCTTAACTAATAAAAATGGAATATGAAAAAATCAAGTTGGACTATGGAGAGATCCAACCATCTGTATAATAGCACTAACTGAAAAATTATTTCTCAACTTTTTTTCCAAAATAAAAAAGAGCTAAGTTGGCTCTTTTGAGAAAAATTGGGAGGGTTTCTATGATTATAGAACCCTTGAAAAGATAAATGTTTAAATCAACTGCTAAATTGATTTAACACAGTTAAAAGATTGCTGTTCTTTTAACTATTATTAGTATAGCATACGGTAATAAATAAAATCTCAACTTTTTTTCCACGTAGTTTAGAAAAATATTTCAGATTTTATGAAATATATTATTATTGTTATAATTTGTCGAAATATGGTTTATATTATGATATAATTTTAAAGCACTCAAGTGCCTATGGAGGATCTAGCATGTTAAAACATCATACTAGGAGACTAGCATTGATGTGACTTTAAGAGAGGATTAAATGGAATATTTAGTTATTCTTTATTTAATTCTAGTTATTACCGCTTTTATATTAAAGTAGTTTTAACTGCTTAAGTCTATTGATGCTAGTATCCAAAATAGCGAAAAAGGAAGAACGGCAATTCTTCCTTTTTCATTTAGTCTATTAATGCTAGTCCAACGACTACACATATAGTATAGCATATTTAATTTAAAATAAAAGATTTAAAAATAAATTTAAGAATTCATTCATACAAGTTGATAGTAGAAAATATTATTTTTATTAATTTTGAGAATATTGTTTATATTCAAAATAGTGAAAAAGGAAGAATTGAAGTACTTCCTTTCTCTTAATACACTTTGCTAGTCCAATGACTGCACCAATAGTATATCATAATTATTCAATTTTTTATTTCAATTCTATAAAATAATTGTCATAACAGTACATGGCAATATTCAAGATTGTTAAACTTTGTTCAATAGTTTTGATGAAGTTTAACATATTATAACCATTGCTGTAAGTCATACCAGTAATAAGGGGAATTAGTATAATTGAAAAAATCGTTGAAACAGACACACAAAAAAATATCATTAATATCGACGTGTTAAAGTATCCTTTTTTTAAATAATCTTTATACATATCAGCAAGTAAATATAATATTATTAAGTGAACAATATATGCTGGTATACTTTGCTGTGCAGGTTGAACAGGATAATCCTGAGAATACACAACAAATAATGATACTATTAGACTAATGATAAAGTTTTTTGCAAATTTAAGCATTAATATCCTTCCTTTCTTTTTCATTAATTAGCTTAATATTTAGTTTTTATTTTCCAAACTTCTTACTTATAATATATTTCATGTATTTTTCTGTGAAGTCTTGGACAGGTTTCATATAATTTTTTTAAGTTTTCATAAAAACACTCCTTTCTTTTATTAGCAATATACAATAAAGCATTCATTTGTTATACCCATGGCATTTAAAAATATAAAAAGAGCCAACTTGGCTCTTTTTGTTTATATGATTATATTGTAATTATTAATGATAATGTATTTAATAACATATGGATTGCTATAGGTTTCATTATATTATAATTACTTTTTATATATATTGTATTTGTGATTACATAAAATATAAAATAGTTGATCAATGAAAATATAACTTTGTAATTTAGTGCTGTAATTTCAGTAATACAATGAAAACTGGCAAATAATAAGGCAACTATGATTGTTTTAATAACTTTATGTTCTTTAAGAAATTTGGTATTTTTAAAAATTTGTGATTTAAACAGTAATTCTTCAACAAAGGGCAATAATAATATCGTGATTAAGCCCATGATATAAGGGTGTTGAGCAAATAAAAAACTAATAATGTTATTGTTTACAGTTGTTTGTTTAAAAATAACTACTGATAGGAATGTTAAAGCAATATTGATTACAAAAATAATAAATGTTGTTATTGTTGTTATTAATGCTCCTGTTCCAAGTACCTCATTAATTTGTTCAATTACATTATCAAATTCTTTTCTTGAAATTCTGATCATAGAAAAGAAAAGAATAAGAGATATGACTAAACGAGTATATATTTGATACTTTGAAGGAGTGAAAGATATTATTAAACTTCCAATAAGTAAATATCCGATAAAATATAATAATAGTGAACTTAGTGTAGTATGTTTTTCTATGTAATTATTGATTTTCTTCATTTTTATATGTCCTTTCATGATATAAATTCTAAAAATAATACTAAAAAAGCAATATAGCAAAAGGTTTCATTACGTTAAAAGCAATAATTAGATTAGTGTCTTTAAATCTGACAAAGAAAAAAGAAATTAAAAAAATATAAGAAATATATCTGATATTTTTCCTAATATAAAAATTTTCATAGTCATCTTGTTGCTTTTTTTTCTTTTTCATATTCATCCATACACTCAATAGATAATAAACCAAATAAAATTATAAATATGTCTTCAACCATTATTTCTTTCCTTATATTACTATTTAATTTTTAAAATAGACAAAGCGATTATGTTTGTATAACCAGTAATCTTTTATAGTATTCAAAATGAGCTTTATAATTTGTCCAATAAATTCTAATATTGCATAATACTCTGGTATATTAAATGACGTTTCAATATCAAATGTTGGTGTTTTTATGCATAAACAACATACTATGTACAAAATTATTAGACGAAATAGGAATGTTATATATTTGATCATTACTTTTTTTCTTAAAACAAATTCTTGAAACAATCCAACGGACATAATAAATAAAGCATAACTAGTTATTGCTTTAAGAAAAAAAGATGTGATGAAAACGTCAGAAAGATAAACTTGATAAGTACCTGTTATCATAATGTTCATACCATAGATGCTCATTAATAACATGTACATCATTACAAAGTGTAATGGTATTTTCAGTGAGTTTTTCATAAAACTTATTAAATTATTGCAAAATAAAAGTAGACTACTAACTTGACAAGTTTGTAGCTTTAATGAGATTTCAGGAGATAAGTTATTTCCGTATCCCAAATTGTATTTTGTTCCATTAGAACCAATATAGCTGCATTGAGTAATTTTCTTATCTTTTAACTTCATTTTTATTTTCCTTCTTTCTTTATTTTTTAGTTAAATTTTTATATATGTCAATGAAGTAAATAGAGTGTCAAAAAGAATACAATATTACAAAATAATAATGTTAAGATTCTTTTTATTAGAAAATTTGTCCATAATGGTTTTCTCTTGATCGTAACTATAGATACTAATGCAAAGATAAAATCAATAATTAGTAATAGTGTTATTTGTTGATTAGTATTCATTTTCATTATTCCTCTTCATTCCATAAAAGCCTTTGTCCGCAATTTGAACAGTAATTCATTCCTAATTGCACATCTTTTTTACATTTAGGACAAGTTCCTGTAATCCATTCTCCAAGTAAGGGATTCCCACCGTAATGAGTATCATTTTCATCTTTAATTTCAAGTGGTATACATGATTGTTTATTGACTTTGTAATCACATAATTCAGCAAATTCATGTTCATTAAGATCTAGTGCCTTTGCTATTTTTACAACAGTTGAGATTTGGGGATCTTTTCGTTTGTTATTAACGATATTCCAAATGCTTTTGTTTTCTATACCAGATAGTTTACTTAATCTATACATAGAAATATTTTCTTTTTCCATTAGGGTTTTCAAAATATTTATATTCATAAAATTTCTCCTTGAATATAATTCTTAATTTTCCTCTTCATCTTTATCATCCTTTCTATATCCACATAATTCAGCAAATTCATGTTCATTAAGATCAAGTGCTTTTGCTATAGTTAATAAATAATCAATACGAGGGTTCTTTGTTTTTTTGTTAAGTATTTTTCCTAAATTGGATTCATTAAGACCTGTCCTTTTACTTAGTTGATAGACAGTTATTCTTTTGTGCTTTAAATATTTAATTAGAAATAAAGTGTTCATTTTCTACTCCTTTTATGAAATGATTAATATTGAATACTGTTATTTTATACAGTATAATTTAGTTATAATTAGTGAAATGAGGTAATGATTTTGAATAAAGATCTTCTGTTTAAATATTTAGATGATACATATAATAAAAATAAACATCTTTTTACTTATAGGTACTTTAAAGCTATAAAGAAAATCTTTAATAATATTGAAGTCAGTGAGCAATTGACCGATTTAGCTTTAATTAAAACTTTAAATCCTTATACTCAAGATTATGATTTAGGTGATTTTGGTCTGTATCATATTGATTTTAATATCAAACATCTTTTGTATCTTATAGATAACGACCAAATTCAGCTCAAAACATATGAAAGTAGCAAGGTTAATTTTAATATGATCTATCATGAATATCCTGATTTTTTCAACATATCTATAAATTATGATTCTAAAATCATAGTCACTGATTTTATTACAAAAGATTGTTATTTTACAATCATTGATGGTAATCATACTTTTGAAAAGTATTTGCTAGAAAATGAACAGTTTAATATTCATTATTTGCCTTTTTATCAAATTCCTAGATCTTGTTACTGTAATGATTTTAGCTATGTATTTCATTATATAATCAATGAATTTTATTTAATTTTCTATAAAGAACAAGATATTAATCGCCAAAAACAACTGATTAAAAACTCAAAAATATTCTTTATGGTAAAAGAATTACTTTGATTTTTTAGTGCGTCCAATTACAATAAAATGACATTGCTTTTTCTTCAATTTCTTTAATTCTCTTTTTTCTTTAGAATTTAGTACATCTGAATATGTGCTATATAAATCTATTGCTTCTTCAACTTGTTTTTTATACATTGTTGCTTTCAACCACTGAAACTCATTTTCTCTCCAATTATTTAGTTCTTCTTTGATTATCATTTTTTAATCCTCCTCTTCTTCATATCCGCACAGTTTAGCAAATTCATGTTCATTAAGATCAAGTGCTTTTGCTATTTTTACAATAGTTGAAATTTGTGTTTTTTTGTTTTGTTATTAATTATTTGATTGAGTCTACCGTCACTAATAGCACTCAATTTTGCAAGTTTATAAATACTTATATTTCTATTGGATAAAATATTTTTTAAATAATTACTATTTATTTTATTTGCTCCTTATTTTATTATCTGATTATATAAGATTAAGTAATACTAATATCTTAAATAAACAATAATGTTATTTATTACATAATGGATTATGATTTTGAATGTAATAAATGTTATTAGAATTTTTATTGGAAACATTAGGTTTGAGTATTCTATAAAATTGTAAAATAAAGCAAATAATACTGATAATAAAATAATTGTTATTGTAATAATTAGACCCCAAAATGAATTTAATTTCATTATTTGATCAATAAACAAAAGTACAATTACAAATAAAATATATTTTTTTGTTTCATCATCCATATACATCAGCCTTTCTAAAATGTTATAAATTTGGTTAAAATTTTATAGATTACATAAGATAATAAAATCATTTCAAATATATTGATTATTGATAAGCCACTTGATTTGAGCTTTTTAGATATTTTTTTCCATAAAGGATAGCAGATAATAATTAATGGGATTGCTATTCCTATCATTAAACCAAAATTTTTTATACTAGAACCAGCCATATGGATCATATAAATTGGCATTACGGAAGAAGTGGTGCTTTGTTTGCTTAATAGAACATTTCCTATTACAACCATGTTAATTATTATTAAAGCTAAATCTATTAAATGAAGAAGAATAATTTTTATGTCTTTATGGTTATTTTTTCTTGTTTCTTCCGTTTTGAATATGCTCCAAAATAGGAATATAATTGATAGAGCTATAAATATATAGGATAAGATTGTGTTATTCATTTAAAAACTCCTTTTTTTATTTGATATTGTTTGATTTTTTGAAGTTACTTACTTCATTTTCAACTTTTTTTAGTAGTTTCTTTTCTTTTTCTAGATCTTTTTCATTTGCATCAGGTCTTTTTATATAAAACTGAAGTGCATGTTTTACAATTTGAATATCTTTATAATAAGTTGACATTTTGATCAATTCCTTTCATATCTTTTTCTTTTATTTCAATGTGTATTTCATATTACGCTGTTGACAAGATGAGTGACAACCATAATAATCGTTATGCTTTCAAATAGCAAATAGAATTGCGAAACAAGTAATGAACACAAAAAAGAATGACGAAATAGAATCAGTTAATAAATCAGTTTGATAAACAATTTTGAATAATCTATTGAGCAAGTATATTAGAATTAGATGATAAATAGTAAATCGTATGATATTTAAAAATATGCTATCCAAGAAAAGAACAGGTAAAAACACCAAACAAAACGCTTCAACTATTGATATTACACATCCAGCAATTGTTCCTAAAAGCAATATAATAGCAATACATATCTTAAAGAAATTATTAGATAATATCCTTTTAAAAAAAATATGGATAATATTGGATTTTGATAATACAAATATTATAAAGAATAGCAATAATGTAATAGCAATCAATCGACATAGATTATGGTAAAAATTTGGTAAAACATAATTAACTAATTTTAATATTAAATCGTTCATCATTTATTTTCCTTATTTAAATCTATTAACAAAGAGTATGGTACAAAACCATATTTTCTAATTGATCTATTCATTAAAATCAACTCGTTTCTCTTTGCTATAAGTTTCTGTATTTCTTTTATTTCATTCTTTAAAAAAATCTTATTACTAAATAGAAAATACCTATTGAAGTTAGAAACATAAAAATAAGAGGTAAATATTTCTTTAATGGTTCTTTTATCAATGGTTCTAAAATCATACATAATAAATAACCAATGAATAATATTGGAACAGGGCTCATATAGCGTGATAAAGTATGTATTAATAAATAATTAACAGAATCACTGTTATAATTCATTACGTATATATTAAATACATTAAAAATAATTGATAAAATTAACAAAATTAATAATTTAAGTGTTTTTTTGTTTTTCATAACGTTTCTCCTTTATTTGATATTGTTTGATTTTTCGAAGTTACTTACTTCATTTTCAATTTTCTTTAGAAGATTCTTTGCTCTTTCTAAATCTTTTTCATTAGCATAGGATTTTTTTATATAAACATAAGGTCTTACTATATAAAATAGAATTGCAAGTTTTACAATCTTTATCTTGCTTAACTTGCTATGGCAACTTGACATATTATTCAATTCCTTTCTTATTCATAAAGTTGTATTTGCTACCCATTGCGATACCTAATTCATAGCCCTCGTTACTATTTCTTTTAAAATGTGATGTTTTACTGATAAGAGCATTTTCTACATATGCTTTGACAGTAGGGTGTAGATCAATAATTGAAACTTCAAATTTCTCTTCTTCTTTTAATTCTATGAACCCTTTATCTAATTGGGTTTTAATTCCTGATGCAAAACCTTCACACCAATTTCTTTTAAATACTCTAAAATCCACTTCACCTATATAGCATGATCTTAAATCAATTAAAGTATCTTCCATATAATCAAGTATAGGTAATGCAATTTCTTTACATAGAGTAATATCATCCTTAAAGCCTATAATTCCTAAATATGCTTTTGAATTTAATTTTCCATTATAGAAACCCTGAGTTTGACAATATTCTGCTATTGACATTAAAGTCCAAACTAAATAAGCTGTATATTTTTTCTCAAAATAATATTTTTCGACATTTTTAGAAGAATTGTCTTTTTCAATAATATCTTTTCTATCAAGCTTATATTTAAACATTAGCTTTTCAGCACGATACGCTGCTAACTGAATTTCTTGATCAGAAGCAGATGGATCTTCAGCAACAGCTAACAATTTTTTTATTTTTCTAACAACGTCATTCAATTCCATAGTATCACCTCAATTCTTTAATTACTGTGTCCCTGATCATTGTTATGTTCCTCAATTAGTTTTCTTTCTTTTAATTTTTTAGCAATTTTTATATATTTAAATAGTTGCATTATTGAATAGACAAGTATTACTAATTCAATAAGATAAATGATAATAGTACTTGTTAAACCATAAATTGAAGCTATTGAACTTTTACAAATACTTGATGCCACATTTGATAAAAGGACTAAAACAATAGGGTATGAGGAATCAATTATAATTTGTTTAATATTTTTGGCAATAATTATTAATATACAAAGCAAAATAATCGTATTCGATATTCCTAAACAGGCTAGAAAAGTATCTGATATTTCTTTCATGATATTACTCCATATTTTCTTCATTAATTCTTGTCATAAGATATTTATAGATTGATTCATGATGATGTTGATCATAATAATCGCTAATATAACTGTCTATGATTTTTCTTGCTTCTAATTTTTTTAATTCTTTATGTTTGTTTTCATATATTTGATAGAAAAGACTTGTTTCTAAAGCGGTTCTTTGTTGATCAAGAAGCATATCATATACAAGAAGAATCTCTTCATCATTCATATTGTTTAAATTTCTTGCAATATTAACACATTTATCTATTGAATTTTTTTCCATAATTTTATTTTCCTCTTTTCCTGTATGTTTATCTTCTTTTTCAAAAGAACTTGTTTTTGCTATTGCTAATTCATCACATAGTTCTTTTGAATGTTGTAATTGTAATTTAACAATTTCTTTAATTTTTTTATTTGATAAGCTCCTATATTCATAAGGTAATATTATTTTTTGTACAATAACCATATGTGCCTTGTTTCCATTTGCACTGTTTACTATGGTGATGTTATAAATATATCCACCATTAATACGAACATCTATTTTTTTTGTATATTCAATTAGTAGATCTAAAACACCATATTTCGCACAGGAAAATTGTGTAAAAATGAATTCGTCCATTTAGTTCACTTCCTTTTCAAAAGAGCCAACTTGGATCAATTCTTTTGAATAAAATCTTCCAGCTTCAAATGGAACTCTATCTACATAAGTTGCCCCATTATCGCTTCTAAAAATATAGGCATAGAATTCGCCATTAAGTTTATTAATAGGTAAGATCCAGCAATTCTGTAAAACATCATAAATAGGGGTATATTCCACTATTTCATTTTCATCTAGCGAAACAAATTGTTTAACATAATTCATTGCTGAATTGATTACATTTTCAAGTGCATCAATTTTTTTATCTTTTGAATCATCCTTATTAATAAAATTAAAGATGACATCAAAATCTTTTGTAAAATCCTTCACTGCTTCAATAGAAGCAACAAGCTCGATTATTTCTTTATCACTCATATTTTCATTCCTTTCTTTAAATTAAACTTTGTATAATCTTATAAACACTGTTTACAAATAGAATAGAACCATAAATAGTAATAAGACTATAAGTTACTAAAGTTTTCAATGGACGATTTTTTCTTAAAGCATCATTGAGAAAAATGCAACATATGATGACCCCTCCGAGATTAAAGCCAAGAATAATAGAATTACTCATAAATAGTAGTCTCCTTTCTAATAAATACTAAAGTCACGAGCATTAGAAATTTCTTGATAAAGCTCCAGCACTTTAGGATTGGTTTCTTTTTTCGCATCTTCTAGTAGAAAAGGAATATCAAACCAATTTTCCATTTGTGACATAAGACTTGCAAGTTCATGATTACGTGCTTCAGTATTCTTATAAGCTGATTGATTTCTATAATCCTTTTCAAGTATTTCTTTGAACTTCCGTTCAATAATTTCAATTTTTTCTTGTTTTCTATGTTGTGTTTGTGCAACGCTGTGTATTGATGGCATGTTATTTTCCTCGCTTGTAATAGATTGTTTCAATTAAGATAATTAACTTTGATGTAACGGTATCTAATCTTTTTCTTTCTCTTTTTGTAATACCGTTAGTTTCATCATTTAATTCTTTTTTTAGCAAATCCAATGCTTCATTTAAGTTTTCTAAAGATTTTTCTTTGATCTTCATATAAACTTTCTCCGTTTAATCAGTCTAGAAATACAGTTATTTCATACGGACATTCATATTCATTTCCGTATTGATCAAACTGTGTTATAGGATTTTTTTTATTTGTAGATAATTGATAGTGCAGACCGTTCTTTTTACAGCTTTTTTCTTTAGAATCTCTATCAGATTTTTTTGAAAAGAAATATATGTTTTTCATTTTTATGATTGCTCCTTTACATATGGTTTTAATTTTTTTTGAAATACTTATCAACTAGTAGTGCATCATTAAGTATCAAGTTTGTTAGTTCTTCTTTTTCTTTGTCAGAGATTAATTCAAAATGATGTACGAGTTCGACCATTCCTTTAAATTCATCTATTTTTTCAAATTTTGCAAAACTATAAATCCATAATGAATTATCTATGATCATTTGTTTGTATTCTAGAATGTTATTTAATATATAGGTATAAGCATCAGAATTATTCATTTTCTTATTTCTCCTTTATTTGAATAAGATTTGTTATTTATTTTTTTGTTTACTTTTTCTCCTGCAAGTCTTCCTAAATGTCTTAAGAACTTAATATATAAGAATGATGCAATACCTACAACAAGCAGAACTATTGTGAGGATGGCAACAATAATAATTGTTGCCTGAACCTCAACAGATAGTGAGTTCCACCAGTTTTGTATTATTCCACTATGGATGATTTCATAAACGATTAATCCAACCCCTAAAATAAAGATAATGAAACCAATAAACTTATTTTTATTTCTCTCTAAAAAGTTTTTTATTTTATTCATCTGTTTCTCCATTTAATCCTAATGCTTCTATGATCCTTTCGTAATTTTCAGCAGTAGAAGTGATTTTGATTGTAAAACTATTGTCTTTATAGGTTGTATCAACAGGGCATCCTAATTTTCTACTAGCAAATTTTTTTCTTTTATCAAGTTCTTTTTTAAACGTAATTTGTTCTTTAGTAAGAAGAGTTTTTTTCTTATCTTTTGCGTATTCTTTTCTTTCTCCATCCTTTAGTTGTTTTTTGAGAGAATCAAAAGCAACTTGAATAGTTTCTTTTGGTAGGTGGGTTTTAGATGAAATATATTCGTATTTGTCGACTTTTTTTCCTTGATTTGTTAGATTAAGAACTTCACAGGCATATTTGAATATTTCATCTTCTAATTCTTTTTTTAAATCTCCGACTTTCATTTTCCCAAGACCCGTTGTTTTAGCTATTTCTTCTCTAACTCGACCGTTGAAATCGCCTTTAAGCTTTTTTAGTGCAAACAGTTGATAGCCTTGTAAAAATAATGCTTTCTTTTGATATTCAGTTTCAAACTTACGATAACCGTTATAATCCATAATGAGTTGTTGTTCTTCGATTTCATCTACTGGTTTAGGAACAACGATACAGTTGACATTTTTTTGAATATGTCCTGTGTCATCTAATTGATCAGCGTTTTCAACATTGTATCTTAAAGCTTTTAATCTCTTATGACCTGATAAGAGAATATAATCTCCATCATCATCACGATAACAAGCTAAAGTATCAATTATTCCTTTAGGGTTGTGGTAAATCTTGTCAGCGAGTTCTTGAATTTCTTCTTCAGTATCGAATTGTGGATTTAAAGGGTTTAGCTTCAATTTGTTTATATCTATCATTTCTACTTTATGTTTATTTTTTAGATCGTCAGCAAAATCGATATTGCTGGATTCAAAACTATTTAAATTTCCAGTAAAATCTAACATTTTATATTTCTCCTTTTTTAAAGATGCTTGTATTCAACAACATTAGTGAAAACATACATCAATTTGTTTTTTATTTTCTTATCTATTACGAATGCGTTTTTCATACAATAGGTACAGTTGTAAGTGAAATCATAAAATCCTTCCTTTAGTTCATTAACTCCTACACCTAGAAAATAGTGTAGATAGATAAACTGTTTTTCAACTGCACTGAATCTTTTTGAAGCAAAATCTAGGAATTGATAGACGAGAGTATCAAATTCATTTATATTTTTATTTTTTCCTTTTCGTGAAATAGAAACGAGAAGGGCAAGATCAGTTTCTTCATCGATTTCAAAAGCATTTATCTTTTTAATTTGATAAAGTTCTGAACTTGTAAATGCTACCTGTATGCAATTAAATAGATTTTCTACTCTATTTAATGTTGCTTCATTGTCTATCAAATCCATGATTTTAACTCCTTTCTAATTTCTAAATAATTTGTTCGATTTCATCCACGACTTTTTTAGAATCGTAGCCAATATTTAATTTACTATCTATTAAATATTGGTTATTCATTGAGGCTTCACTTGCTGGTTTACCTCTATAACGAACATATCCGTTTAATAAGTAATCACCAGCAAATGCCTTGAATACTTTATATAGTTTTTTATTGACCTTGTTATTATCAAAAATTGAAAACATAAATTTAAAATTAAGATTTAAATTATTTTTCTTTTGAATATCCATCATATAGTTGTAAGTATGTAAGAAACCTTTTAATGATCCTTTGTCACTTTTCAAAGGAATCAATACAAGATCACTGGCATAGATGACACTTGAAATAATCATATTTTGGTCAGGTGGACAATCAACAATGACGTAGTCATATTTTTCTTGAACTGGTTCAAGAGCTTGTTTTAATTTACTTATTGTTCCACCTGTAAATGATTCAATAATTAATTCAATTTTTGTTCTTCCTAAATCAAGAGAAGAGGGGATGATGTCAAGGTTTTTGACATCGGTTTTCATGATATAGTTTTCAATGTTTTTATCTCCATCTTTATAGACATCAGCTAAAGTATTTTTGATACCATAGTCTTTATATAAAGAAGAATATAGTGATTGCATGAATGTAAGCATCTTTTCATCACTTGATTTGTCTTTAAATAGTTCTTCGTAGTCAACAAGCATTTTATCTAGAAATTCCTCTTCGATATTATTTCCGATATTTACTACTAGATCAGTAGCGTTAGCTTGTTGATCGGCATCAATAATCAATACTCTATGTCCTTTATCAGCTAGACCTTTAGCGATTGATGTAGAAGTTGTTGTTTTTCCAACTCCACCTTTTAAGTTTGTTACAGCAATTAATTTAAACATTTTTCTTTTCCTCTATCTTTCTTTAATTTTTAGTCTTTTCTTAATATTCTTTAGAAAATTTTTCATAAATAAAATCAATTTGTTTTTCGTTTAATCCGACCCATTTTCCACTTTTATCTATTCCAGCAAAAATAACATTTCCTACAAAAGTTGTCTTTGCTATGCCACCGTGATAAATTTCAAAATTAAATTTTTTATCTTTTAATTTTCCGTCTTCATCTACAAGAAGAATGATATTTTCTTCTTTAAATACTGGTGTATTAATTACTTCGATAGTATCGCAGTCAATTAAATGAAGCAGGGTACTAAGTTCAAGATTTTCAACAGATACTTTTGTAATAGATTTAAGTGGTTCTTTGATTAATATTTCCATGTTCTTCCTTCCTCCCATTTTTCGAGTTTTCCATTTGCTTTCATTTCTTTTTTCTCTTTTTTTAATTTTTTGATTATTCTTTCCTCTTCTTCATCAGTAAAGACATACCAGTCACGACCGAAGCACTTATAAAGTACAACTTGTTTGATTGTTCTTTCACGGTCATATTCATCAACACAATGAATAGTAAAGTTAACTTTTGTTTTTTTGTTACAGATCATGACGTTGTAATAACCTTGTTCTTCTTCATAGTTCATTTTTTTCACCTCCTTTAAATACACATATTTCAGGTAAACATAGTGCTAAAATCATCAATGCTTCTTTTTTGTATTTGTAGAACAACGATTTTGATATGTTTAATTTAGTAATAATTGAATTTATTGTTTTTGCTTCAAAATAGTAGTAGATAATGATGTACTTGTGCATGTATTTCAAGTCATTGACTTCATTCAAAATTATAGAAATATAAGTGATTTCACTTTTTTGCTGATCTAATTTTTTATTGAGATAGGATGATTCTCCATTTTTACCAATTATTGAGTTTTCAGCCTTTAAAATTGATGTGGTCTTGATAGAAATTGGAAGTGTTGGAACATTATCTAACTCAATTCTTACATCATCTGAAGTCTCTTCTAAATGATGTGGAAAGCGATAGGATATAGAATCAGCTACATAGTTTAATGTTTTATCCATTAACTTGAATGTATCGTTGCTTAATATGACATCTAACATTTTTTATTCTCCTTCCATCAAATTTTTATTAGTAATTTATATAAAATCCTAAATAGATTTCATCATACCACCATGAATTTAGAAGTTGATTGATAAAGTTTTCAAATAAAGTGAGATTGTCTTTAATACTTGCTACAGATTGATTAGTTCCTAGATAAACTGAATTACCAGAAATAGGATCATGCCAGTTTGTTTGGTAGAGAGTTTTATCAATGTGATGTATGAGTTTGTGAAAGGATCTTTCCACGTCATACCAGTATTTTGATTTATACAAAGCTTCTTGCATGTTTATGACACTTGCATTTATTCTTGCAATCATTTGATTTTTAGCAGTTAATTTCTCTTTATTTTTAAAACTTGATTTTTTTATGGTGATTCTAGAAAAATATTTAATTTGATGCTTCCAATAATCACGATCTTTTAAAAGCTTTACGTATTCAATTATCTTAACTAGTCGATTTCTTAAATTTTTAATTGTACGATATTTGAATACTTTTTCCTCAACAGGGGAAACATAGAATGTTTCTTTCAATGTGTTTCCATCAATGTCTTTTTTTACATCACCTTTTTTATGAAGTAGCACCGCATCTATATCATCTTTTTTAGAAATCTTTTTTGTGTTTGGATTCCAATAGAAATCTCTGTTGTATTTCAATTTCTTTTCCTGCTTACGTTTGAAGTATTTTCTAGTAAAACAAAGAACTTGAATATAGTTGCCTTTACCTTGTTTGGTAAATTTATAACAATAGAGAAAACTTTTAAGTTTATAACACGGATGTAAAGAAGACATATAATTCTTAATTAATGTATGTTTTTCTTCATTTTTGAGATCAGGAATCATGATTTCCAAGAAATGGCCATAAATGTTTGAATAGCATTTTTTATCTTCCTTTTGACCATAGGAATAACTATGTTTCTCTTTGTAATCGCATAGATGATTGATTACAGTTACATAATCATCTTGATTGCTATAGATTGTTTCATTTGATTTCAGCCACTCAAAGATAGATTTTCTATCGGTGAATGTATCGTAGGCAACGTATTCAGATGATGTGATCACGGCTAACTCCTCCTTGTCCTCTAAATAGACATTAAAGCTTTGCTTTAATGTTTTTTTACTTACATCACCTGCGGAAGCCATGCGCTGGGATGTAATATTTAGTTTTTGATAAAGCAAAAAATCACCTCTATTAAAGAAGTGATTTTGGTATAATTTATTGTTTTTTTAGCTTTGATACTGGGATATTTAGAGAAACTAACAGTAAATTCTGTATTTGGAACTATCCCCATCACCCGCTCCATGAAGGAGCTAACACACTTACCATGTAAGTGTTTTTTTTATCTATTAAGAATTTGGATGCGTCAGAAAAAACACAGGCAAGGGTGTTTCTGGCAGCGATAAAAAAAAGATTCAAAAGGGATCTGTCTTTAATAAAATAACCTCTTAGATGTTTTGGAATGGTAAAGACGATATGACGGTGCTTGGCATCGAGTGCGATAGAGGAAATATGAGCAGCACGCAATTTACCCTCTTTGGTACCACAAGAAGTACAGAGCTTAAAGTGACATTTGTGAGGAACGATAGATTCGTTACCGCAATGAGGGCAGACAAAAAGATCATATCCATGATAGATGAAACCACAAAGAATAGTTTTCTGGATGGTATCATAGGTAACGTTTCTGATCTTACCTCTATTATAAAGAGAGCGGATATAGTTGATATTGTCATTAAAGATATAGGAAAAAGATTTCTTGCCTTTGATCTTATCGACATGATTAAAATTGTATAAAGCAAGGCAGTCAGCATAGTTAGTATCATCAATCATAAAATCACCAACTAACATTTTAAAGAAAAAGGTAATAATCTTCAAAGATTATTACCGTGTGGACAAAATTTATTTTGTCCCTTTTTTATCCATTTAAGAGGTGGGATTTGAATATATTTTTGAAGGAGAAGAATGAGATAATACAATTTTTTATTATATTTTATTAATCTTCTCCTTTTTTTGGTTAAAGAATCTTCTTGGAAATGTACAAGACACATTTGAGGAAAAAGCGCATAACATAAAAGAATTTGTAGATCTTTTGAAGTGAGATTATATTCATTGATTATCTGTTCTAATTGATTGATTGTGATTGTATTGTTTAGATATAAATAGACAATATCATGAATGTATAAATTGAGGTTTATATTCTCTATAAGATAAACATCTTCATATGAATGAATATTTTTATGTTGATAAGAGAGGTTAATGGCTGTTGTGGACAAGAAATAATGATTTAAAAGTTCGATAGAAAGCTGACAAAGAGTAAATAGAGAATAATAGATGATCTGATATTCTAGGGAATTTAAAGGTGTATAGATAAGAATAGATTCATAATATTGAATCCATTCTTTTTTTATTTCTTTTATTGTTTTTGTTTCTTGAGGGATGAGTGATAGGGAAATGATTTTTTGGATATCTAGAGGAATGCTTTGTACTTGATAAAGGATGTATCCTTGAGAGTTTTTTTGTTGGTAAATATTATTAATGATTTTAAAGGGATTGATTTGAAGTAAAGAAATGTATTTTTGATAATATAAAGGAAAAGGTTTATTTGTTAAATAATAATGTTCATCTTCATAAGTAAATGAAAATTGATCTTCTAAAGGAAGACGATAATATGTTTTTAAAATACTTAATTTTGATACCATGAGGGAACCTCACCTTCAATGACTTCATAAACAAGAGGAATTGTATAATTTTCTTTAAAATGTTCATGATATAAGGGAACAAGAATTTGTAAAACAATTGTAACATTTAAATCAATAGAGATAGCAAGATGATTGATCCCATAATTTTTAATTTTTTTATCAATATTTGAAGAAGTTAAAGAGAGTGTTTTATATTTAATGGAAAAAGATGGACCTCGATCTTGTAAGAAAATATTATTGGTAAGAGAACCGATAGGTATACGTGCAACAATACCTTTTTGTTGATTGATTTTTAAGAGTTTTTTATTGTATGGAGAATGATTGTTTTCTTGGTAAGAGCCTTCTTCAAGCTTTAAAAGAGTTTCTTCAAGATTATGGATGTAATTAGAGGCAATATCATTGATATAATTCATTTGAAAACTGATGGAATTATTTTCTTTTTTATAGAGTTTATGTGTATCTATTTTTTGAGTAAATGAAGTATGATTGATAAGTATCTGAATAAATTGATTTATTTCTTTACTGGCAATATTTTCAATTCTAGGGGTCATACGATTTGAAAAAAGATAAGCACATATAAAAAGTGAAAGCATAATTAAAATATATTTTCCTTTTTTCATCATATCACCATTATAAAATATGTAAAAAAAAAGAAAGTAGAACAAATCTACTTTCTTTGATTTTAATAACCAGGTTTACCTAATAATTTGAACATATTTTTCTTATAAACTTCAACACCAGGTTGGTTGAATGGGTTTACTCCTAAGAAGTAAACTGACATTGCACATGACATTTCGAAGAAATAAACCATGTAACCAAATCCATAAGCATCCATTTTATCTAATGAAATAATGATGTTTGGTACATTACCAGTATTAACATGAGCATCGATTGTACCTTCACAAGCTCTTTTGTTAACATAATCAACTGATTTTCCAGCTAAGTAATTTAAACCATCTAAATCATCTGGATCACTTGGGATAATCATATCATTTTGTGGATTTTTAACTTCGAAGATTGTTTCATATAAAACTTTAGAACCTTCTTGGATGAATTGTCCTAATGAATGTAAATCTGTAGAGAATACAGCGCTATGAGGTAAGATACCTTTATTTTCTTTACCTTCTGATTCCCCATATAATTGTTTCCACCATTCAGCAACGTTATTTAATTGTAATTCATAAGTTACAAACATTTCTGCTGAATATCCAGCTTTATTTAATAATTGTCTTGCTACACCATAACGATAAGCATCATTTGTTTCGATGTTTGCATCGTTATATTTAACCATTGCATCTTTAGCACCTTTTAACATTTCATCAATGTCGATACCAGCCATAGCGATAGGGAATAAACCTACAGCAGTTAATACTGAATAACGTCCACCGATATCATCAGGTACAACGAATGTTACATAACCTTCATCAGTAGCTAATTTTTTAAGAGCACCTTTTTCTCTATCAGTAGTAGCTACGATTCTTTCACGAGCTCCTTCTTTACCATATTTCTTTTCACACATTTCTTTGAAGATTCTGAAAGAAATAGATGTTTCAGTTGTTGTTCCTGATTTAGAAATAACATTGATAGCGAAATCTTTGTCTTCAATATATTTAGCAACTTGATGAATATAATTTGAAGAGAAAGTATTTCCTACATAGATGATTTCAACTTTATCATCTGAATATAAACCATTGATTGCTTCAATAGCAGCACGTGCTCCTAAATAAGATCCCCCGATACCGCATACTAATAATACGTCTACTTTTTCTCTTAATTTAGCAGCAGTTTCTTTCATTAATTGAACTTCTTCTTTGTCATAGTTTTCTGGTAATTCAACCCAACCAAGGAAATCGTTACCAGCACCTGTTTTGTTTCGAATCATATCATGAATTTCTGCTACTTTTTCTTTGTATGATCCTAAATCTTCAGCTAATTTTGCTTTTGATAAATCTAATGTGATCATTTAGTTTTCCTCCATTACACCTTGTTTTAACCATTCTTCCATTGCTTGAGCTAAAGGTAAAAAACCTTTAGGTGTTTCTACAATTGGTTTTCGTGGATTTTTATAGACGAGTTTCTTGTCTTTTCTTCGAAAACGATTGTCAACAGCTTTCAAGCTTAATTTGGCGTGATTGCTAGAATGATCAAAATCAATGACTTTTACTTTCACAATATCATTAATATGCACATAACTGGCAATACTTTTAACAAATTTATCTGATATTTCTGAGATATGAATCAATCCTGTTGAATTATCAGGTAAAAGAGCAAAAGCACCATAAGGTTGAATACCGGTTATTTTAACATCAATGATATCCCCTCGTTTGATGAGTTTTGTCATTTGATTTCACTCCTTGCGGCACTATTATAGCACAATTTAAGCATATGTGTTGTATTTAATAAGGAAAAAATATAAAATATGGTAGGATTTATATGATATACTTAATAAGTAAAAAAGGAGTTTGCAAAAATGGAAAATATTGAAGAACAAATAAAAAATGTCATTCATAAATTAAGACCTTATTTACAAAGAGATGGTGGAGATATTGAATACGTAGATTTTAAAGATGGTATTGTTTATGTAAGAATGCTTGGAGCATGTGCTGGATGTACCATGATTGATGACACTTTAAAAGATGGTGTTGAACAAATCTTAATGGAAGAAGTTCCTGGTGTTTTAGAAGTACAAAATATTTCTAGTGCATTATAGCATAAATTTCTTGCATTTATAGAGAGTTTGTAATATTATGTTTTAGTCATTGGAGATATCATAAATTTTATTCGATTTCACAAACTTATTTTAGGTGATGAAAGTGAATGAAAGAAAACAACAACAAATCAAAATTGCTCATATTTTGAAAGATCTTGGTTTGGAAGATGATCTCATAGAGAAAATGACATCATTAAAAAAAGAAGAATATCAATAAAATAAAAAGGACTCTTATTAAGAACCATGAGATGAAGATCGATGAAGTGGTGGCAACCCTATATGTTAGAAGGTGCCTTTACTGAGCAAGTTTATTCTTGAACAATAAGAGAAAGCTTCCTAACGGCTTTCTCTTTAGGAAGCTTTTTTATTTGTTATTTAAGGAGGAAGAAAATGAAAGAAAGAATTTTATTTACGTCAGAATCTGTATCAGAAGGACATCCTGATAAAGTATGTGATCAAATCAGTGATGCCATCTTAGATGAATGTTTTAAACAAGATCCTAACTCACGTGTTGCTTGTGAATGTTTTGCGACAACAAACTTAGTTGTCATTGGTGGAGAAATTACTACAAATGCGAAAGTAGATTATGAAGCTGTGGCAAGAAATGTTTTAAAAGAAATCGGCTATGATGATGAAGCTAAAGGAATGGATTATAAAACATGTAAGATTGAAGTTGTCATGGATAGTCAATCAAGTGATATTGCTCTTGGAACAAATGAGGAAGTTGGTGGAGCAGGAGATCAAGGTATTATGTTTGGTTATGCGACAAAAGAAACAGAAGGGTATATGCCTCTTGCTATTTCAATTGCGCATCATTTAGTTCGTTACGCTTCAACTTTAAGACATGATGGAACCTTTAAATGGGCTAGACCTGATATGAAAGCACAAGTGACAATTGATTATACAGATGAAAAACCAGTAATTGATACTATTTTAATGTCCATTCAACATGATGATGATTTTGATGAAGCAGAATTTAAAAAATTCGTTAAAGAAAACATTATGGATGCCGTTGTTAAAAAATATGATATGAATACAGATTATCGTGTTTTAATCAATCCTACAGGACGTTTTGTTATTGGTGGTCCTCATGGAGATACAGGTCTTACTGGAAGAAAGATCATTGTTGATACATATGGTGGATATGCACGTCATGGAGGAGGAGCTTTCTCTGGAAAAGATCCAACAAAAGTAGACCGTTCTGCTGCTTATATGGCACGTTATATTGCTAAAAACGTCGTTGCGGCCAATATGTGTGATGAACTTGAAATCCAATTATCTTATGCAATTGGTGTAAAAGAACCAACATCTATTTATATTGATACAAAAGGAACTGAAAAAGTACCTCATGATGTGATTCTTGAAGCAATTAAACAAGAATTTGATTTAACACCAGCAGGAATTATTCATACCTTAAATTTAAGAACACCAATTTATAAAAAGACAGCTTCTTATGGACACTTTGGTAGACCTGAAGCAAATTTACCTTGGGAACAATTAGATAAGGTAGAAAATTTAAAAAAATATATGTAGAAAAAGGCTCATGAATTGAGCTTTTTTTATTATGTGTATTTTTTAAGCAGGATAAAAAAGCATATTAAAGTAGGAATTTAGAAAAGTTTATAGTATAATATAGTTATCAAAAAGGAGGAATTAATTATGAAAATTACATTAAGAGGAAAGAACATTGAAATTACTGAAGCAATTGAAGAAAAAGTCAGTGAAAAATTATCAAAATTAGACAAATACTTCATTGTAAGTGAAAATGTTGAAGCCAAAGTACTTGTAAGAACTTATCCTTACGGACAAAAAATTGAAGTGACAATTCCTACTGAATATGTACTTTTAAGAGCAGAAGTTGTGGATCAAGATTTATACAATGCAATTGACTTAGTTATCGACAAATTAGAAGGTCAAATTAGAAAGTATAAAACTAGATTAAACAGAAAATCTAAAGATAATAAACTTGCATTCAATTTAGCATCAATTGAACCTTTAGAAGAGGAAGAAGAAGACGTATTAGTAAAAACAAAAACAATTACTCCAAAACCAATGGATATGGAAGAAGCAATTATGCAAATGGAATTAATTGGACATTCATTCTTCGTATATCGTGATACTGAAACAGATGCTATTAGTATTGTATACCGTCGTAATGATGGAGATTACGGGCTTATCGAAACTGAATAGGTATGATGTAAAAACACTAACCAACTATAATGGCGCTCTAAATAATCGAGTGCTTTAGCGAAATTCGCTCTAAATTATTAAGGGGGATATTGATGTGGAATCAGTATTCCCTCTAAAATATT
>NZ_JAJDKA010000042.1:0-25920 GCF_020589945.1 Faecalibacillus sp. MSK20_93
TAAAACCACAAGATTTTGAAAAGCAGTTTCAAATATCATGGCTTGAAATAAAACCAAATAATCTAACAATCAAATGTTAGATTTTTTTGTATATTAATAAAGATTTAAAAAAAGTTTATAATATGGAAAAGATGTATATATTAAATGGGTTGAACGAAGTGAGGTTAAATAGCCTCACTTTTATTTCTATCCATTTTTATTGACAAATAGGATGAGTTGAATTAATATATAAGTAGGAATTATTCCTAACAAGGAACAGAAAAGAGGAGATATAATATGGCTAATAAATATGCAGGAACACAAACAGAAAAAAACTTAATGGAAGCATTTGCGGGAGAATCTCAAGCAAGAAATAAATATACTTACTTTGCTTCAAAAGCTAAAAAAGAAGGTTTTGAACAAATCTCATCATTATTTTTAAAAACAGCTGATAATGAAAAAGAACATGCTAAAATGTGGTTTAAAGAATTAAATGGTATTGGAAATACAGCAGAAAATTTAGCGGCTGCAGCTGAAGGTGAAAACTACGAATGGACTGATATGTATGAAGGTTTCGCAAAAACTGCAGAAGAAGAAGGTTTCCCAGAACTTGCTGCTAAATTCCGCGAAGTTGGAGAAATTGAAAAACATCATGAAGAACGTTATAGAGCTTTATTACATAATGTAGAAATGCAAGAAGTTTTCGCTAAAAGTGAAGTCAAAGTTTGGGAATGTCGTAACTGTGGACATATCGTTGTTGGTGAAAAAGCACCTGATGTTTGTCCAGTATGTAATCATCCACAAGCATACTTTGAAGTTCATGCAGAAAATTATTAATGAGAAAGATGCTTCAGCATCTTTTTTTTATATTCTTATATAAATGTTGATATTGTTATATTTTTTAGTGCTTTTTGTGGATATCTCCCTATAAATATGTTTTATCTTTAGGACATTTATGTTCAGACATTAATCAAAGTATTTTATCTGCTGTATTACCATTTTTAATTGCAACATATCATTATGATTATACAACAGCTGCCATGTTAGTTACGGTATCAAATGTTTTTGGAGCTTTCGTTCAACCATTTATTGGGATGTTATCGGATAAAAAGAATAAACTATTATATATGACATTAGGCGTATTACTTGCTTCAGGTGGAATGGCAGTTACGGGTTTTATTTCTAATTTCTTTGGATTATGGATTGTAGTCATTATGAGTGGAATTGGAGTAGCGATGTTCCATCCTCAAGCTGCCAAACTTTTCAATAGTGTTTCTAGTAAAAATGCCAAAGGAAAAGGAATGAGTATTTTCTCTTTTGGTGGTAAGGTTGGTTTTACATTAGGACCAGTTTATACAGCTTTTTTAATGAATTTATTTGGGATGAAAGGAACAATTCTTTTCTTGATTCCTGGTATTGTTTTTGGAATTGTTTGTTCTTTCTTTAATAAAGATTTTGAAAATTTGGATGTTTTAGAAGTTAAAAAGAAAGAAGAAGTAAAAAGTGAACAAAAGGATGATTGGAGTGGTTTTATTAAATTATGTGGTGTTGTTTTTAGTCGTTCTATTCTTTCTAATGGGATTTCCACATTCTTAGCGTTTTATTTTATTCAACAATTTTCTAAATCAAATTCATTTGCGAGTATGATATTAAGTGTTTTTTATGGAATAGGATCGATTGCTATTCTTTTAGGTGGAGGAATTGCCGATTGTTTTGGACATCGTAAAATGGTACGTCTTAGTTTTTGTATCTTCTTACCTGCAATCTTTATTTTTACTAATACAAGTCATTTCGTGATTGCCTTAATAATGCTTATTTTCATGACATGTGGTGAAAGTCTTTCTTATAGTCCAATGGTTGTTTTAGGATAAAAGTATATACCTAATCATACTGGATTTGCCTCTGGTATTACTTTAGGTTTAGTGGTAAGTATTGGCGCAGCATTATGTCCTGTTCTTGGCTATGTTTCAGATGCTTATGGTTTAAATTATGCTTTTATTATTATGACAATTGTTTGTGCAATTGCTCTTGCTTGTTCAATGTTATTACCAAATGTGGAGGAAAAATGAAGAAAAGTGGTGTAACCAAAACGTACATATACTTTATCAAATAGAAAAGAATCACCAAAAGATTTTAATGAATTTTTTAAATAAATAGATTAAAATAAAGGAAAAGGGGTGATTGGATGCAAGATTATAACTCTTATGATTTATTTGTAAAAAATCCACGTATTCATACCAATTTTCCTTTTCTTGCTCTTGATTGTAATAATAAAAAAACAATTCCACCGCGTATGCGTTTTCAAGAAATGCATTGGCATGAAGATATGCAAATAACTTATGTTTTAGAAGGAATTATAAAAATTATTTCACTTGGAAAAACGATAGAAGTTCATCAAGGAGAAGCTGTTTTTATTTCTCAAAGAGTATTTCATCAGTTTATCGAAGTAGAAACAGCACATTATCGTTCTTTTCTTTTTCCAAAAAGTTTTATTAATTTTTATGAAAAAGGTCCTATGGAAAAAGAAATTGAACAAATGAACATTGGAATTTGTCTTTTAAAACAAAAAGAAATAATCGACATTATTAAAAACATCAATCATGTATCTTTTGAATTTTATCAAGAAAAACATAAAGAATACTATTTAGCAACACAACTTGTTCAATTTATGTATTATCTTTTATTACAAGCAGATTATGAAGAAAATACTTTACAAGATTATCATCATAGTTTACAAAATGTCTCGCTTTTATTCATTTACATTATCAAGAAAATATTTCTCTTGAAGAAATTGCTTCTTATGGAAATATGAGTGTTGGTCATTGTGGAAGACTTTTTATGCAAGTTCTTCAAACAACACCGTATGAATATTTAATCAATTATCGTATTAAAAAAAGTTTAGAACTACTAGGAAAAGAAAAAACACCCATTTCACAAATTGCTTTAGAAGTTGGTTTTAACGATGTCAGTCATTTTATTCAAAGCTTAAAAAAAGAATGAGCATTACACCAAAACAATATCAAAAACAGCTTTTTAGTCATCAAAATAATATACAAGATATTTAGGAGAAAAGATTATGTATTATCAAACAACATATAAATCACCCGTGGGAACTTTATTTTTAGTAAGTGATGAAAAAAATTTAATAGGATTGTGGTTAGAAGGACAAAAATATTTTCAAGCAACATTAAAAGAAGAAACCATTATTAATGATCAAATAGAAATACTGCATAGAACAAAAGAATGGTTAAATCGCTATTTCAAAGGAGAAAAACCAAATATTAAAGAACTCTCATTAAAACCACAAGGTAGTGATTTTAGACAAGAAGTGTGGAAGATACTTTGTGAAATACCTTATGGTGAAGTCACAACTTATGGAAAAATTGCAAAAGTTGTAGCTCAAAAAATGCATAAAGAAAAAATGTCAGGACAAGCAGTAGGAAATGCTGTAGGGCATAATCCTATTTCAATTATTATTCCTTGTCATCGTGTCGTTGGTACAAATGGCAGTTTAACGGGATATGCAGGAGGTATTGATAAAAAAATTGCTTTATTAAAACATGAAGGTGTGGATATGACACGTTATTTTAAACCTAAAGCCAGATGATTCTGGTTTTTCTTTTAATTTACTTTTATTATAATATAATAAAAGTAAAGGTGAGAATATGAATGCATTAAAAGAAACAAAGAAAAAACATTTATTAGCTATTTTAAAATATCTTTATCTTCATAACAGTTCAACAATGAATGAATTGGTAGAAAATCTGCAATTATCCCAACCAAGTATTCGTAATATGGTAAGAACGCTTCAAGAAAAACAATTGATTCAAGAAGTAGGAAATGATTTATCAAGTGGAGGAAGATGTCCAACACGCTTTGCATTAAATGAAAAGAATTATTTGATTCTTTGTCTTTATGTTCAAGTAGATAAAGTTATTTATCAATTAAGAAATTTTAATGAAATAAAAAAAGAGGGTATTCTATTTTATCAAAGTGAGGATGAATTGAAAAAGACTATCAAAGATTTAATTGATCAAGAAAAGATACATTGTTGTCAAATAGCAGTAGAAGGTATTGTTTATGAAGATGTCTATGTGACGGATCTTCATAATGTTCTTGAAAAACATCAATGGTTAAAAGATATCAAAAAAGAAATAAACATTCCTCTTCAATTACAAAATGATGTTAAGATGATTCATCAAGGATGTTATTTTACTTATCAACAAGATTCTACTTATTATTTGTATATTAATGAAGTAGGTATAGGAAGTTCTTATTTCTATAAAGATGAACCACTTTATGGAAGAAGTGGAATCATGGGGGAAATAGGGTTGATATCTTTAAAAGGGAAAACAATCAATCAACAAATTCGTGAATGTCAAAACCAAGAAGAATTTAATGAGATTCTTAGTTTGTTGCTAAGTATAGTTTTTACAATGATTGATCCAAAGCGTTTAGAACTCTCATTAGATTTAAAATGGCGATATGAAGAAAATATTATTGAAAAAGTATTAAATGAAATAAATCAAAGTTGTTTTGAAAATCTTTATTTTCATGAAGATGTTTCTTCTATGTTATTTGATGGATTAGTTTATAGAGGGGTTGTTTATTTATTAAAGGAAAGGATTGAAAGAAATGAAAAAATATGAAGCAATTATTTATGATATTGATGGAACTTTGTTAAATACATTGAATATGAACATGTATCCATTGATGAAAATCATTAAAGAAGAAACGGGAGAAGATTGGACTTTTGAACAAGTTTTAAAATTTGCAGCCTATCCAGGTATGAAGGTCATGGAAGAATTAGGTGTTAAAGATCAAGAAAAAACCTATGCTAGATGGGTGCAATATGTTAATGACTATGAAGAGGAAGCTACTTTATTTGAAGGATTTGAAGAAGTTTTAGAAACATTTAAAAATCATAAAATTAAACAAGCAATCGTTTCTTCAAAGTTAAGAGATCAATATGAAATTGATATTGTTTCTAAAGGCATTGATCAATATATGTCAGCTGTTATTTTAGAAGATGATACAACGCATCATAAACCTCATCCAGAGCCTTTATTAAAATGTATAGAAAAATTAAATTTGAATTCTGATGAGGTGATTTATATTGGAGATGCCTATTCAGATTATCAAGCTGCTTTAAATGCCAACATTGATTTTGGACTAGCTAAATGGGGAAGTGTTGCTTGTCAAGATATTCCTAGTCAATATACTTTTGAAAACCCAATAGATTTACTGAAGTTACTTTAAGATTTTCAATAATATAATGAATGGTTATTTATGTTTTTAAGTAACATGATTGATTTTGATAAATCATACACAAAATTTTTAACAATTATTATTTCTTAAGAAATAGTCCAGAATATCTTTAAGAATTGTTTAGAATTAGTTCACGACTTGTTCATATAACTTTCTTATTCTTTTGTTTGTAAAAAGGAGGCAGTTATATGAAGTTAAGATACATTTATCGTAGTCTTTTATTTGTTATAGGAGTATTTTTTATATTATTAGGATTTGTTGGATTATTGCTTCCTGTTGTTCCTCAAGTACCATTTTTTATTATTGGTGCGATTTGTTTGATGGAATCATCAAATCGAATTAAAGAATGGGTCAAAGGACATGAATTATATCAAAAACATTGTCAAAAGATTATTGAAAAATCACACTTTTTAAAGCGAATACTGAATTAGTATTCGTTTTTGTTTTCAATAAATTGATATAGATTGTTGGTTAAAATATAATGAAGATAACTTAATAGGCAAAGCAATTGAAAAATTGTGACGCAAAGCTATAGGGTCTTTAAAATGACAGCCAGTTGCAACTATATTAAACAGGAAAACTATACCTTTGTGCATATTTTTCCTGTTTTTTTGTAGGAGGGCAGTTATGAAAAATAAAAAAGATCTATATAATAATTCAAAAAAAGAACATCGTTTAGGGTGAGAAATTATTTTTACCATTTTAGTGGCTGCTTTATTCCTTTCAATTTATACATATATTTTACAAAATAATTATAAAAAAGAATTTTATTAGTAGAAGATAATGATTTAAATGCTGAAATAGCAATAGAACTTTTAAATGAAGAAGGAATGTTTATTGATCGTGTTAAAAATGGTGTAGAGTGTATTGAACAAATTGAAAAACAGCCCACAGATTATTATTCTTTGATTTTAATGAATATTCAAATGCCTATTTTAGATGGTTATTATACTACTCAAAAAATAAGAAGAATGAATGATCCTATTAGATCACATATTCCAATTATTGCGATGACAGCCAATGCTTTTGCCGAAGATAAAAAGAAAGCTTTAGAATTTGGAATGAATGATCATATTGCTAAACCAATTGATATGAATATTGTTATTCAAGTTTTAAAGAAATATATTTAATGTTAATTAATTGTTATGATTTAGATTGCATTCTTAACAAAATAAGCATAAAGAACTATAATTTTTTGGGGAGATTTATTTATGTGGGTTTTATATGCGTTTGGATTAGCTTTGTTTGCAGGAATTACATCAATTCTTGCCAAGTGTGGAATTAAAAAAACAGATTCTCATGTAGCAACAGCATTACGTACAATTGTTGTTTTGATTTTTTCATGGTTAATGGTTTTTATTGTACATAGTCAAAATCAGATTTCAACAATTTCAACAAATACATGGATTTTTCTAATCTTATCTGGTTTTGCGACAGGATTATCATGGCTTTGTTATTTTAAAGCTTTACAATTAGGAGATGTTAATAAAGTCGTACCGATTGATAAATCAAGTATAATTCTTACAATTGTTTTAGCTTTTATTTTCTTAAAAGAAGATATGACTTTATTAAAATGGATGTGTGTTATTCTAATTGGTGCAGGTACGTATTTAATGATTGATCAAAAAGAAAGTTCAACAACGACACATCATAAAAGTTGGTTGATCTATGCTTTACTTTCAGCTGTTTTTGCAAGCTTAACATCTTTACTTGGAAAAGTAGGTATGCAAAATATTGACTCTAATTTGGAAACAGCTATTCGCACTGTAGTTGTTTTAATCATGTCATGGGTCGTTGTGTTTGTTGTAGGAAAACAACATACCATCAAAGAGATAGACCGTCATGAATTACTTTTTATTTGTTTATCAGGAATTGCTACAGGGTTATCATGGCTTTGTTATTACAAGGCTCTTCAAGAAGGACCAGCAAGTATAGTTGTACCAATTGATAAATTAAGTATTGTTGTGACAATTATTTTCTCATATGTTGTCTTCCATGAAAAATTAAATAAGAAATCATTGATTGGATTTTTGATTCTTGTTGGTGGAACATTATTAATGTTACTTTAAATATGGCGAAAGCCATATTTTTCTTTTCAAAAGAAATAATATCCTTTAAAATAAATAAAGGTGAAAAGAATGCAAAAACAATTAATACAATGGTATCAACAAAATAAAAGAGACTTTCCTTGGAGAAAAGACCAAAATCCATATCATATTTGGATCAGTGAAATTATGTTACAACAAACAACGACAGAAACAGTTATCCCTTATTATGAGCGTTTTCTAGAAAACTTTCCTACAATTGAAGCACTTGCCAGTGCTTCTTTAGAAGAAGTCTATAAAATGTGGGAAGGTTTAGGATATTATCGACGTGCGAAGCATTTACATGAAAGTGCTCAAATAATTGTTGAAAAATATCAAGGGAAATTTCCTTATGAATATAATGATATTTTATCTTTAAAAGGAATTGGAGAATATACTGCCGGTGCTATTAGTTCAATTGCTTATGGAAAGCAAGTTCCAGCTGTAGATGGCAATGTTTTAAGAATTATCAGTCGCTATTATTTGCTTAAAGAAAATATTGCAGAAACAAAAGTACAAAAGAAAATCTATCAAATAGTTCAAGAATTGATTTTAAATCAAGATGCTTCTGCTTTTAATCAAGGAATGATGGATTTAGGAGCAACGATTTGTAAACCTGTCCATCCACTTTGTTCTCGTTGTCCGATTCAAAAAGAATGTTTAGCTTTTAAAAATAAACAAATGGATGTTTTACCTATTAATATAAAAAAAATAAAAAAACAAGAGATAAGTTATATTACAGGAATCATCACTTATCAAGATAAATATTTACTTATTCAAAATCCACCAGGAGGATTATTAGAAAATTTTTATGGTTTTGTACAATATGATGTTGAAAGTCCCTATAGTTTTGTTTCTTCTTTTCAAGAAAAGTATCATCAAGAATTAATAATTCAAGCACATATTAAAGACATTAAACATGTTTTTAGTCATCGTATATGGTTTATGCATGTTTATCATTTTGTTTTAGAACATGAAATAGAAGGAATGTATACTTTAGAGGAAATAGAGGCTTTACCTTTATCAACTGCCCATTTAAAAGTTTTAAAAGCGTATCTAAAGTTCATGTAAAATACAAATAAAATAAATATAATAGTTAAAGGGTGTGATGCTATGAAATTATTTAAGAAAGAAAGTAAAATTGAAAAAGAGGAGTACTTTTCTTTTTGTGTTGAAGAAATTTATAAACATAAAAATGGTGAATTGTTTGTTTTAGGAATAGTTGATGGAATTATACAAAAATTAGATTCTTTATTTTTGATAGGTCCTTATGGCTATGAAGAAAAAGTAGAGATTCAAGAATGGATAGAAGTAGATTCTAAGCAAAACTATTATGCATTATTGATTGATCAATGTTTTCAAGAAGAAATAGATCAAGGTTATATCTTTACGAATAAAAATAATCATTTAGCTTCTTCTCGAGAAGAAGTTTATAATCCTTATCTTCAATTTTTATTAGACCAAGTTAATCGTCAACACTATGATTATTTAGATATTTTATTTGAACAACTTGCGACAAGAGCTTATTTTTTAGCTGTATTTGATTATCAAGATTTTCCTATTTATCAAATAAATGATAAAAAATATTATCCAATTTATACAAGTCAATTAGAAATGAATAAAGATCAAAAATGTAAAAATAAAAAAGGTTCAGTTTATAGTTTTGATGATTATTCTAGAATGTGTTTAAATCAAGATAAACTTGATGGAATTATCATTAATCCTTATCATAAAGAAAGAAGTATTGTTTTAAATAAAGATGTTATTCAACATATTAGAATAATTAAAGAAAAAAATATAAAAACATATGCGAAAGCTAAAAGTTATCTTAAAGATAGGAAAAGGAGACAAAAGTATGAAATTGATTATGAGAGCTGATGATTTAGGATTTAGTGAAGCAGTCAATTTAGGAATTTATAAAGCAGTTAAAGAGGGTGTTATTACAAGTGTTGGGATGATGACAAATATGGAACATGCAAACCATGGGTATGAACTTGTAAAAGATTTTGATATTGCTTTAGGGCAACATACAAATATTTGTGCGGGAAGACCCTTAACTGATCCTAAGCTTATACCATCTTTAGTTCAAGAAAATGGTGAATTTTGTTCATCAAGAGAAATTAGAAGTAGAAAAGAAGATACAGTAGTTATTGAAGAAGCTGAGATGGAAATTGAAGCACAATATTTACGTTTTAAAGAAATCACTGGAAAAGATCCTGATTATTTTGAATGTCATGCTGTTATTTCACAAAACTTTTTTATAGCTTTAAGAAATGTGGCTAAAAAATATGGTCTTTTTTATGAAAATGTTTTATTTGATCAAGAGTTTGAAAAAGAAAATAATATTTATGGTATTGCAATGGCCAAGCTTAATGAACAAATGCTTTATGATCCAAAAGAATATATTGAAAACAGTTTAGAATTTATTAGAAATCATGATGTATCCGTGATGGTTTTCCATCCAGGGTATTTAGATCAATATATTCTAACACATTCATCTTTTACGCTTATTAGGGCAATGGAATGTGATTTTCTATGTTCATCATGGTTAAAAGATTGGCTTAAAGAGTATCAAATTGAATTAACTGATTTTAGAAAGGTTAAAAATGCATAGATGTTCATGGGTCAATGATGATCCTCTTTATATTGATTATCATGATCATGAATGGGGAAAACCTGTTTATGATGATCAAAAATTGTATGAAATGTTTTTATTAGAAACATTTCAAGCAGGGCTTTCTTGGATCACTATTTTACATAAAAGAGAAGCTTTTAAAGAGGCTTTTGATCAATTTGATGTTAATAAAATAGCAATGTATGATGATTGCAAAATAAATGAGTTAATGAATAATCCAAAAATCATTCGTAATTCTAGAAAAATTAAAGCGGCAGTTAAAAATGCACAAATATTTATTGAAATACAGAAAGAATATGGTTCTTTTTCTAAATATTTATGGGCTTATACAAATGATAAAATTATTTATGAAAAAAAAGAGAATGAAACAACGAGTACGTTATCAGATCAAATTTCTAAGGATTTAAAGAAAAAAGGCATGTCATTTGTAGGAAGTATTACAATCTATTCTTATTTAGAAGCAATTGGGATTTATAATCATCATGATAGAAATTGTTTTTTACATCTTTAAAGAACAGTTTCTTTTTTTGTATTATTAGGTATAATAAAAATAAGGTGAGTTTAATGCAAAAAAAGAGACAATTAAAAACTTGTATTGTTGTTGTCGTTTTAATGTGTCTACTAACGGTTTCCATGACATTTCAAACAATTTGTGTAAAGACAATCAGTGATAATTATATTAATTCACTTATTGTCAATCAAATTATTGATTTAATTATAGACGAAGAAACAGATGCAAATTTTCAACAAATAAATCAGTTACAAAATAAAATAAAAAAGAGTGATGCTCTTTATCAATTAAATAGATATGCTTTTTATCAATCTATGCGAAATACCAATAAAAATAAAATAAAATTAGATCAAAAAGAATTACAAAAATTTTCTACATCATGTAAAAAAATGATCAAAGATGAATTGAATATATCTATTGAAGAAAAACAAATTATGAATATTTTAAAACAAAATCAGTTTTGGAATAAAATGATTCATCGTATGAAAAATAAGTTAAGTTATTTTTCAAAAATCTTTGTTTTTATTTATTCGATTATGCAATCAATATTTTTTAGAATAATTATTTTATTGTGGATATTGTTATGTTTTTTTAGATTATATAATTTAAATAAATCAGGTTTTTCTTTGGTTTTTTCAATAGTTCTTTTAGTAAAAGGCTTGATTGATTATATGATGATAGGATTAATTGAAATATCAAAATCTTTTTATATTAAGATGTTAAATATTCCTATTTCATCTATAAGTATTGATTCTTATTTGATTGTGGCAATGGTATCTTTAATGATTGGCATGATTCTTTTTGTTTGGCATATATATAAGGCAGAGTAATCTGTCTTTTTGCTTATAATTTTTTATCTCTTCGATAATAAATTACAAATTGTATGATTTTATACAATTTCACTAGACAAACAAAATTGTATACAATATAATGTTAGCAATACAAATAAGAAAGGAAGGTTTTATATATGACCGAAAAAAGAGTTTACAATTTCTCAGCAGGTCCTTCAATGTTGCCTGTTGCTGTACTTGAAAAAGCAGCAAAACAAATGTTGAATTATGAAGGCAGTGGTATGTCTGTAATGGAGATGAGTCATAGATCCTCTTCCTACTTAGATATCTTTGAAAAAACAAAAGGATTATTAAAGAAAGTGATGAATGTTCCTGAAAATTATAAAATTGTTTTTATTCAAGGGGGAGCAACTCAACAATTTTCAATGGTTCCTTTAAATCTTTTAAAGAATGGGAAAGCTGATTATGCGATTACAGGTGCTTTTAGTAAAAAAGCAGCTGCAGAAGCAAAAAAATATGGGGATATTCATATTGTTTATGATGGTAGTAGCAATGATTTTAAACATATTCCAACACAAGATGAATTAGATTTATCTAAAGATGCATCTTATTTACACATCTGTGCTAATAACACAATTTATGGAACAGAATGGAAATATGTACCTGAAACAAATGGGGTACCAATTATTGCGGATATGTCATCTAATATTTTATCAAAACCAGTAGATGTAAGTAAATATGGGATGATTTATGCGGGTGCTCAAAAGAACATGGGAATTGCTGGATTAGGAGTAGCAATTATTCGTGAAGATTTACTTCAAGATGTTGCCAAAACAACACCTGTTTTATTAGATTATAAATTGATGATCAAAAATGATTCAATGTATAACACACCACCAGCTTATGCAATTTATGTTTTAGGACTTGTTCTTGAATGGATCGATTCTTTAGGTGGATTAGAAGTTATGAAAGAAAGAAATGAAAAGAAAGCTAAATTAGTTTATGACTATTTAGATCAATCGACTTTCTATAAAGCACATAGTGATAAAGAAAATAGATCACTTATGAATGTGACTTTTACAACACCAAATAAAGATTTAGATGCGAAGTTTGTTAAAGAAAGTATCGAAGCAGGCATGACAAATTTAAAAGGTCATCGTTCTGTAGGGGGAATTCGTGCTTCTATTTACAATGCAATGCCATGTGAAGGTGTTGAAAAACTTGTCGCATTTATGAAAGAATTTGAAGAAAATAATCGATAAGGAGTCAAGTATGTATAAGGTTAAATTGATGAATAAAATATCTTCAGTAGGATTGGATTATTTTAATGAAGATTATGAATATGGGGAAACGTTAGAAAATGAAGATGCTATTTTACTTAGAAGTGCATCTTTACATGAATATGAATTTACAAAAAATGTTAAAGCGATTGCGAGAGCTGGTGCGGGGGTCAATAACATTCCTGTTGAAAAATGTTCAGAAAAAGGAATTGTTGTTTTTAATACACCGGGGGCAAATGCGAATGCGGTAAAAGAACTTGTTTTATGTGCTTTATTTTTATCAAGTCGTAAGATCGTTGAAAGTATTGAATGGGTCAATACTTTAAAGGATGATGAAAATGTAGGAAAGACAGCAGAAAAAGGAAAATCAAACTTTGTAGGGCCTGAAATCGAAGGTAAAAAATTAGGGGTCATTGGTTTAGGTGCTATTGGAGTTTTAGTTGCAAATGCAGCTAATAAACTAGGAATGGAAGTTTATGGATATGATCCATTTATGTCTGTCAATTCTGCTTGGGCTTTATCAAAACATGTACGTCAAGCAAAAGATATGGATGAAATATTTAAAACATGTGACTACATTACTGTCCATGTACCAAGTACTAAAGATACAAAGGGTATGTTAAATAAAGAAAAGTTTGCATTAATGAAAGACGGAGCACGTTTATTGAACTTTGCTAGAGGGGACTTAGTTGTAAACGAGGATTTATTAGAAGCAGTTGAATCAGGTAAATTAAGTAAATATATAACTGATTTTGCTTCACAAGAATTAATTGGAAAAGATAATATTATTGTATTACCTCACTTAGGAGCTTCTACTCCTGAAAGTGAAGATAACTGTGCGAAAATGGCTGTTCAAGAATTAAAAGATTTCTTAGAAAATGGAAATATTAAAAATTCTGTGAATTTCCCAGCTGTTAATCAACCAAGAGAATCAAAAGTAAGACTCTGTATTACCAATAAAAATATGCCAAATATCTTGGCACGTATTTCTAAATTATTTGCTGATCACAACTTAAATATAGAAAATATGGTGAACCGTTCTCGTGGGGATTATGCTTATACATTAATTGATACAAATGATGATGTACGTCAAGATATTATTGAACGTATCGAAGCAGCTGAAGGAATTATTAATGTAAGAGTGATTAAATAAAACTTGATAAAGGTATTTCAAGAAGTCCTAAGGGACTTCTTTTTTTGGACTATTTGTCTATTGAAAGAAGGAAAAAAGAAGATAAAATGATAATAGAAATGAAACAAATATGAGACAAATTATCTTTAAGCATATGATACAATTAAATCAGAAAGCTCCTTATAAATATTATAAAAAATACAAACAAAAAGCGATGTATGAAACCTTAATATAAAAAATTTATATGAGGAAAGCGGATGTGCATTAAAGAAATGCTAGTGACAGTACTTGTAAAAACTTGCTTAGAGATGAAGGCTGTTTTGCGGATTTCTGTAATTATGCTTTTTTCAAGGAAGACAGGTCATTAAACCTGAAGAACTTGTTTCAAGAGAAAATGATCTGTCGACCTTGATAGGAAAGGTCGACAAGCAAACAGAGATCAAAAGATATCGAGATGTCGTAGAAATTAGTCAAAGTATGTTTGTAGGAAGTTATGATGGATTAAGAGAAAATCTTAAAATTGAAACAGAAAGCTTCATGATGGCAGCAACATTTACGTGTACAAATATTAGAAGAGAAGACTTACCAGAAGGAAATGAAATCAATATGTGTAAGGCAATGGATCAATTATTTCAAAG
Source organism: Faecalibacillus sp. MSK20_93 (assembly GCF_020589945.1). Classification (NCBI taxonomy): domain Bacteria; kingdom Bacillati; phylum Bacillota; class Erysipelotrichia; order Erysipelotrichales; family Coprobacillaceae; genus Faecalibacillus; species Faecalibacillus sp. MSK20_93. The sequence goes on from NZ_JAJDKA010000042.1 coordinate 14,319, forward strand.
AATGAGAGATGAAGGAAAACTCAATACTTTAAAAGAACTACTTAAAGTGAAACTAGGAACTTTATCAAGACCTTTAGAAAAACAACTTACAAATACATCGCTAGAAAAATTAAATGTTCTTACATTAAATATCTTTAATATCAATAGTGAAGAAGATGTTTTAAAAATTATCAATTAAAAGAGCTATACGATTCATTCGTATAGTTCTTTTATTCTATCCACCATTTAAATAGGGGGAAGGGCATATTAGAAAACATAAGATAACGTGGAAGCAAGTATTGTTTATCATTGCATGTCATATGTCTATTTTGATTGTAACTAAAGGCTAGTTTAACAGAACTTGATTTGAGATAATCTTGTGCATTTTGACAACTGACACCATATGGAAAGGCAAAGTAATCTGTTGAAACAAGGCCTTTGTTTTTTTCAAAGTCTTTTTTTATTTCATTTGTTGTCATGGTTTCTATTTTCTTTTTATAGGGTAAATGACCAATATGGTGCATATCATAAGAATGACTGTAGTATTCAACATATTGATCATTTTTCAAATCATTTGTTTGTAAGTAAAGTGGATTATTGGTTTTGGTTTTATAACCAATGACAAAGTTTGTAGCTTGCAAATTATATTTTTTTATAATAGGTTTAACAATAGTGTTAAAGTTTTTATATCCATCATCAAAAGTTAAACATACAGCTTTTTTAGATACTTCTTTTTTTCCGTGATAATAGGCTTCAACATCTTCCATGGATAGACATTGATAATTATTATCCGCTAAATATTTCATTTGTTTTTCAAATTCACTTATAGACATAAAATAAGGATTTGATGCATAGTTTTCTTTTTTTTCTTGTTCACTTACGACACCATGGTATCCTAAGATAGCAATTCCATCTTTCCCGTTTTCATGAATAATGATGTCTTTTGTCATCCAGCCAAGTCCGATTGCTATGTAACAAACAAGAACACATAAAATGATTTTTAATATATTTTTCATAATATTCCAACTTTCTATCAGTACTAGTTTATAGAAAAACAATACGGATGTCAAAAAAAGCTATGAGACTTCATAGCTTAAGACACAAGTAATAAACATCGCTAGGACAAATTCTTTTAAGAAAAGATTTTCATAATTTAAATGTTCTTCTTTTTTATTTATAAAATAAGATAAGTAATTTTTAAGAATTTGATGATTTGTGAGATCTTTAAAAGATTGGGCGATATTTTTAAAATCAATTCTTTCTATTTCTCTTAAATCAGGTTTAATTTGATTTTTGATGTCTTGAATAATATCTTTAAAATGATAAACCTTTAAATCATCGTAATCATGTTCACTCATATAAAGTTCTAAACCTAAGATAAAATAATCTTCTAATTTTAAGTAATCTAAATACGTATTTTCTTTTAATAAATCAAGAATAGGTGTTTCATCTGAAATTGTAAGTAAATGATGATTGTATTGATTTTCATAGTTTAAAATTTGATTATGAAAAGATAAAGCTATTTCTTGAATATTTTCTTCAGGATAAAAAGCAAAACGATGCCCTTTTAATTTTTTAAATGTTTTTAAAGTATCAAGATAACCTAAGCGTATTCTTTGATCCAATAGCTCTCGATTAAAATCAAGAAAGCCACCTAAATGCTTAGACGGTCTAATAAAAGTGATATTTTCACGATGTAATAAATAGGGATGGGTCGCTTCTTGATTGAGTTCAATTGCAATAATTTTTTGTGCTCCCATTTTTAAAGCAAGAGAGATAGGTAAATTATCATAATATCCGCCATCAATATATCCTTGCTTATCTATATAATGAATAGGAAATGCAGGAAAACATGAGGCTGAAGCAATAGCATATTCTACAATGTTATCTTCGCTCATATCATCTACTGTGATTTCTAATGGTTTCATAGAAGGAAAAGCAACAGTGCATAAACCATATTTGATGGGTGAACTTTTCGCTTTTTTGCCATTATAAAGACCTTTGATTAATTGAATAAGTGGTTCAATATCAGCACCTTTTTTATCAAGATAGGACTTTAAAAAAGGACCTATATTAGAAGAATTGTTCATTAGATTTTCAATTGAAAAATCAAATTGAATAGGATGCTTTAAAACCTTTTCTAATGATAAAGTATCCCATAATTCATAAAGCTTTTGATAATCTTCTTGAGCTACAAGTAGCCCATTTAAAGCACCAATAGACGTACCAGTAACAATATCAAAATGATACCCTAATTCTTGTAATGCTTTCATGCATCCTGATTCATAAGCTCCTTTAGAACCGCCACCTGATAAAACTAATCCATATTTCATAAAAACACATCCTTTTCAATAATTATACTTTTTCATAAAAAAAATACAACTTTATCATTTTAATATATGAAGAGTTTGTTATAATTATATGGCAAGGAGGATTAAAAAATGAAAAATGTAGTGAAAACAGATCAAGCTCCAGGAGCTATTGGTCCATATAGTCAAGGAATACAAGTAGGGGATATGTATTTTTTCTCAGGACAAATTCCTCTAGTACCAAGTACAGGTGAAATGCCAGAAGGAATCGAAGCACAAGCTCATCAAGCTTTAAAAAATGTGAAAGGATTATTAGAAAGCCAAGAATTATCATTTTCAAATGTTGTTAAAACAACTGTCTTTTTAGATAACATGGATGATTTTACAACAGTAAATGGTATTTATGCTGAATATTTTGTAGAACCTTATCCAGCAAGATCTGCTGTAGAAGTTGCTAAACTTCCTAAAGGAGCTTTAATTGAAGTAGAAGTTATCGCTAAAAAATAATTAAAAAAGAGATTTCGTTTTTGAAATCTCTTTTTTGTATATTATAAGAAAAGAATTGCAATAATACCTACTACAAAACAATAGTAAGAAAAATAATTCAATTTTCTTTTATTTAAAATACTAAACAATAAATTAAGTGCTAAATAAGTAACAACACCACTGACAATAAAACTAATTAAATAAGGAAGCCATAATGCAGCGACAGTTGAACTTGTTAAAAAATGTTTAAGTTTTAAAATGATTGCTCCAAAGCTGACAGGCATAAACATAAAGAAAGAGAAATCTCTTGCTGCTTTTTGATCAAGACCACCAAGCATCCCACCAGTAAGTGTTGATCCACTACGAGAAACCCCAGGAAGTAAAGCAAGTAATTGGAAAAATCCCATTCTTAATGCATCCCATAAATTCATGCTTTTTGTTGTTCTTTTTCCTTTATATCCAAATTTGTGAATAAGCATTAAAAAACAAGAAGTTAAAAGTAAACAACAACCTACTAATTTAGGATTAGAGAAAGCATGTTCAATATAATCATTAAAAAGAACACCACCAATTGCTGCAGGAATTGTAGCAACAATTAATAACATACAAAATCTAAAATCAGGTAATAGCTCATCTCTTTCTTGAGGTTTAGCAATATACCCGAAAAAGGATTTGATTAGACGAATAATATCTTGGCGATAATAAAACATGATAGCAATGAGTGAACCAGTATTAACAATAACTTCAAAAGTAACATCATTCATTTGTGGAACCATTAAACCAAGTTTTTCAAAAATACTTTGGAATAAAACTAAATGTCCACTACTTGAAATAGGAATAGGTTCACTAAAACCTTGAATAGCACCTAAGATTGCATAGACAATAATATCTTTAATTAAACTCATAATTTCACCTCGTCACCCATTATATATGAAAATATTATAAAAATATACAAAAACATTTTTTTAATGGAGATGACATATAATAAAGAAAAAGGAGGAAGAAAATGATTGTTAATTGGGTTAAAGAAGATGAAGAACTATTAGAGCCATATGAATGGTCAAATGGTGATGATATCGAAATCATTTCAACACTTTCATGTTTTAAAGTAGATCAAAAAACACTCCATGATTTTATTTATGGATGTTTACACATTTTTGATCAAAAGTTGTGTCAAAAAGTATTTGCAATAGGAGATGGTCATTATGCTTTAGCGATTGAAACAGATGATCAAGGAAAGCTTTGTTATCGAAGTGTTTTTGATTTTTGTGATCGTGATAAAATGAATAAAAAGATTGCTGCTTTAGAACTGTCTAATATTCATTATCAAATGTATGATGAAGGAGAAATGAAAGAATATGGTCTAACAAGAGAGGAAAGGTTAAAAAAGCAATTTATTGAACAAAGAATTGATGAACTTTATATGGAAAATTATGATGATTTTTTGATGTTATGTAGACAGCTCAATATCGAAGATGCACAAAGTATCCAAAAATATAATCATTTAAAAAATAAAATAGCTAAGGGCTATACATTTATACATGAAATTCTATTCTATGAATTTACTAAAAAGGAATACAAAAAGAAATAAGCAATGCTTATTTCTTAATTGTAATTCCTATTTTTCTTTCAACTTTCGCAAGTTTTTTTCTTGCCATATAACGTGCTTTATCAGCACCTTCATTTAAAATTGTATCGATATAGTTACCTTGATTGATTTCATTATATTTATCATGGATTTTTTGTAATTCATTACCTACAACTTCAGCTAGATCTTTTTTAAATTGACCATAACCAACACCTTGATAACGTTCTACAAGTGCATCAATAGATTCACCACTTAAAATAGAATAAATAGTAAGTAAGTTTGAAATACCAGGTTTATTTTTAACATCATAGTAAATAGCGTTATCACTATCAGTGACAGCAGACATGATTTTCTTTTTAGAAACATTAATATCATCTAAAATATAAATACATCCTTTACCTGTTTCATCAGATTTAGACATTTTCTTTGTAGGATTTTGTAAGTCCATAATACGTCCACCTACTTTTGGAACAAGTGGTTCAGGTAATTTGAAAGTTTCACTATAACGATTATTAAATCTTTCAGCAATATCTCTAGCAAGTTCACAATGTTGTTTTTGATCTTCACCAACTGGTACATAATCTGGATCATAAAGTAAAATATCAGCATTCATTAATGAAGGATAATTAAAAATACCAGCTCCAATAGATTCATCTTTTTTAAGTTTGCTTGCTTTATCTTTATATTGAGTCATACGTGATAATTCACCCATTGACACCATACATCCTAAATACCAACCAAGTTGAGCATGTTCTAAAACATCAGATTGTAAAAATAATGTGACTTTTTTAGGATCTAATCCAGCTGCTAAATATAAAGAAATCAAATCTTTTGTATTTTTTCTTAAATTCTTTGGTTCTTGATAAATCGTCATACTGTGTAAGTTAGCAACAAAAACAATCATTTCATATTCATCTTGATAAGAAACAAAAGGTTTAATAGCTCCTATATAATTTCCTAAAGTTACTCTTCCTGTTGGCTTGATGCCACTCAACATTCTTTTCATAAATTTTCCTCCTTAAAATAAAAAACGTCCTTAAAAAAGGACGTTATAAACGCGGTACCACCTTAATTCGTATAAAATATACGCTCTTGATCTTAACGCGATTAGCGACAAAAGACTCGTGCCTTTTGTAACTCCAGAACCCCAATTTCTATTATATCAATGGCTTACTTCCATCAACCATAAGCTTTCTATAACATTTAATATAATTTACTTATGTTCCTTCAAAGTCTTTAAAAACATTATAATGAGCTCATCTATAAAAATCAAGATATTTAAAAAAAGATATACAAAGTTTAAAATTGTTGTATAATTATTTACAAAGGAGTGATTGTATGATACGTATATATACCGCCCCAAGTTGTGCTTCTTGTAGAAAAGTAAAATCTTGGTTAAATGAAAATCAAATACCTTATGTAGAAAAGAATATTTTTTCTACTTTATTAAAAGAATCAGAACTTCGAGAATTATTAGAACGTAGTGAAAATGGTACGGATGATATTATTTCCAAAAGAAGCAAAATTATTAAAGAAAATGATATTGATATTGATTCAATGAAAATCAATGATTTAATTAAGTTTATACAGGAAAATCCATCAGTTTTAAAAAGACCAATTATGATTGATGAAAGAAGATTTCAAGTTGGTTACAATTCTGAAGAAATAAGAGTCTTTATTCCTAAGGAACTTAGAAAGTTAGCTGAATGTCATGATATGGATCGTTGTCCACAATTCAGCAATAAAGATTGTTTGAATTTTAAAAAAGAATATGAAAGGGATAGAGAACAGGAATCAAGTCAATAGATGGATTCTTTTTTAGGAGACAATATGAAAAAAATATTAAAAGTTATAATGACACTTGTTTTAATTTGTTCATGTTTTTATCTAGCAATTTCATTATTTATGAATCATTTGATTATTAATGATATGGTACCAACAGTTGTTAAATCAACGGCTGTAACAAATGCTTTAGAAGATACTTGTCAAAATGTTTTAAGTATGATGAATATGGACGAAAGCCAAAGTCAAGCACTTGTTTCTTCTTTACAACAAGATGAAAAAACGCAAGAACTTGTTAATGAATATATTGATACTGTTTTAAATAATCAATCATCTACTCTAGATGAAACTTTATTAAAGCAAGTTTTAGAAGATAAAAAAAATGAGGTATATTCTATTTTGAATCCTTCAATAAATGAAGAAACGTTTACAACACTTTATGATCAAGCTATCAATCAAATGGATTTACAAGGTTTACAAGATAAAGTATTAAGTCGAGTAGAAAATACGATGGAACAATCTGGAGAAACATATAAGATTGTAAAGAAAGTATATAGCTTTAAAAATTCTACACATATTATTGTGAGTGCTATTTTATTAGTTATTTCTACAGCTTATCTTATTTTTATTTCAGTTCAAGAGAGATTGATTACAAAATGTTTATCAGTAAGTTATATGGTTTGTGGAATTATGACATTCTTGATTTCTTTTACGATAATTTTAGGATTAACAGCAATGGCATCTTCTACGATGACAATTCAGTTAACTTCTATTAAATATATGTATATATGTGGAGCTAGTTATTTCTTTGTAGGTATTATTTTATTAATTGTAAATGCTTTTTTAAAAAAGAAAAATCGTTATCATTATTATTACTAGTATAAAAAGAAGGGGTATTTATGGATAGATTAGATGCAAAGGCTATAAAGACGTATAAAGAAATTATACTTATTTTAGATCAATGTATTGATGATTATTTATTTGTAATGGATCTTGATAAAGATATATATTTTATCTCACCACATGCTATGAAAAGATTTAATATTCCAAGCTATGAATTTAGTAATTCTTTACCAGCACATAAAAAATTTGTATATGAAGATGATCTAGAAATGTTATTATCAGATATGAATAAGTTGGTTTCGGGAAAGAAAAATTTTCATAATTTACAATATCGTTGGATTGGAAAAGACGGTATTCCTATTTGGATTAATTGTCGAAGTAAATCGATTAAAGATCATGATGGGAATGTTAAATATATTATTGGCTGTATTAATGAAATTGGTAAAAGACAAGTTGCTGATAATGATAGTGGATTATTAGGAGAAATGAGTTTTAAAAATTTTATTTATCCTATTAATGAAGATATTAAACAGGGTTTTATTTTAAGAATTGATATTGATGATTTTAAAAATATTAATGAAAATTTCGGTGTAAAATATGGTGATGTTGTTTTAAAACAAGTTGGAAATTGTATTAAAAAGTTATTAACTAAAAATCAACAACTTTATAGGATTGTCGCTGATGAATTTATTGTGATGGATGTTGTTGGCAGTAAAGAAGATGCAAGAGCTCTTTATAATGCAATACGTAGAAGTATTACATGTTATGTAGAATCTATTAATTATGATATTTATTTAACGATTTCTGCAGGTATTCTAGATTTTCATGATTATCCTAATAAAAGTTATAATTCTATTATGCAATGGACAGAATTTGCTTTAAATCAATCGAAAACAAATGGAAAAAATACATATACGATTTTTAAGCAGGAAGCTTATCAAGAATTTTTAAGAAAAAATAAATTAACAAAAGAATTACATAAAGCAGTTAACCAACAATTTAAAGGATTTGAAGTTTATTTTCAGCCAATTATTGATATGAAAACAGAAAAGATTCATAGTATGGAAGCATTGCTTAGATTTGAATGTGATGAATTTGGTAAAATTTCACCACTAGAATTTATTCCATTATTAGAGGAAAGTGATTTGATTATTCCTGTAGGTAGATGGGTTTTAGATCAAGCATTAAAAGCTGTAAGTATGTTTTCAAATATTAAAGTACAAATTAATATGTCTTATGTTCAAGTGTTAAAAACACCCGCATTAAATGATATTTTAAATATTATAAAAAATTATAAAATAGAAAATAATCAATTGGTTATAGAACTTACAGAAAGTGGTTTTATTGAATCTAATAAAAACTTTATTGATTTTTGTAATGGTTTAAAGAAAGAAAATATCTTACTTGCTTTAGATGATTTTGGAACAGGATATTCTAATTTCCACTATCTTTATAATTTAAAACCAGATTATATAAAAATAGATCGAACATTGATGAAAAATGCGCTTTCAAATGAGTATGAAAATATGTTGCTAAAACATATGGTGGATATGGCTCATAGCGTAGGTGTTAAGATTTGTATTGAAGGAATAGAAGAAAAGGAAGAACTTGAACGTATTATGTTATTAAAGCCAGATTATATTCAAGGATTCTATTATGGTAGGCCGGTTTCTTTAAGTGTGTTTATGGAAAGCTATGAAATATAAAACGAATAAGTATGTGACTTATTCGTTTTTTAATGTTTCTAACATTCGTTTGATTTTACTTAAACAGTTTTGTTTATATTCTAAATGATAAGGTTGAATGATTTTTTTGAATGTTTGAAGTCCTTGATCATAATCCTCCACTTCAAATTCTATTTCATAATCATGATGATGGTTATATTCATTTTCATCTAAGGATAAAACACCATCGGGTAAAATAATATCATGACGTGTTGTTTTTAAATAATATCCACATGTTAAATCTTTGATATAAATATTTTCTTTTTCCAAAATATCAAAGATTTCATTATTGATATGTTGATGATTAAAAATAGCATCTTTAATTTCTTTATTAATATCTATATTTAATTCATTCAGACCAATAGTTGAAGGTCTTTTCAATGTGAGTTCGTAATGACCTTTTTTTTCTCTAATTCTGAGTGAGTATTTTTTCTTTTCCAATAGAGGATGAAAAAGATAATAATTGGTTTGTTGATAACTGTCTTTGATTTGATTTTTATAATCAGATAATATTTTTTTAAATATATTTTCTTTTAATAATATTTTAAATTCAATTTCTAGATGTTCCATATGATACCTCTTTGCTTAAATGCTCTAGATATATTATAATACATCTATATGGAGGGAAGAAAGATGAAATATGCATTAATGGTTAGAAATGATGATCTTTCTAAAAAAACAGCTTTGAAAATTAAAGAAAGTTTACAAAACTTTTTTATTTATGATGAAAAAAATCCAGATCTTGTTATTTCAATTGGAGGAGATGGAACTATTTTAGAAGCTGTACATCAATATTTAAATGTTGATTGTTGTTTTGTAGGTATACATACAGGAACTTTAGGATTTTATACAGATTACCAAGTTGATGAAGTGGATCAATTTATAAAAGATGTGACTTCTAGACAATTTAAGACGATGAAAAGATATATGTTAGAAATTAAAATTAATAAAAAAGACTCTTTTCAAACATATTATGCTTTAAATGAATTAAGATTAGATCAAGGGTTACAAGCACAGGTTATTCATGTGTATATTGGTAATGTTTTATTAGAAGTTTTTAGAGGGAATGGTTTATGTGTTTCAACTCCTTCTGGATCGACTGCTTATAATAAATCTTTAGGTGGTTCTATCATTTATCCAGGTATTCCTTTGATGCAACTTACAGAAGTTGCAGGAATTCATCATAATGCATATCGTTCTTTAGGTTCAAGTTTGATTTTAGATGAAAGTCAAACAATTAAATTAGTTGGAAATCATTTTAATCATTCTTTGATTGGAATCGATCATATTCATTTAGAATTAGAGGATGTTGAAAGTATTGAGATTACGATTGGGCGTAAGTATGTTCGTTTTATTGAATATAAAGAAATGTCTTTTATTAAAAGAGTAAGAAGGGCATTTATTAATTCATGAGTTATCAAATTGAACAAACGATTTTATTAAGAGATTATTTGAAAGAATTACCAATTAGTCAAGCAATGATTAAAAGGATTAAAAGGGAAGGTGATTTCTTAGTCAATGGAAAAAGTCAAACAGTAAGATGTTTACTTCAAAAAGGAGACTGTTTAGAAATTATTTTTCCAATAGAAAACTCAAATGTTCAACCAGAAAATATTCCTTTAAAAATCATTTATGAAGATAACTATTATATAATCATTGATAAAGAAAGCCAAATGCCTTGTATTCCTACTAAAAGATATCAAAGCCATACTTTATGTCATGCTTTAATGTATTACTATCAACAAATTGGTTTAAAAAGTACAATTCATTTAGTAAATCGTTTAGATAAAGAAACATCAGGATATATGTTGGTTGCTAAAACATCACAAGCTCATGCATTGCTTTCTAAAGATATTAAACAAGTAGAACGTGTTTATCATTGTTTAGTTGAAGGAATTTTAGAAGGGGAAGGCGTTATTGAGCGGCCTATTTTAAAAAGTAATGATTCTATTAAAAGAATTGTTGATGATCATGGTAAGTATGCTAAGACGTATTATAAATCTTTAATGCATAAAAATAATCAAACACTTGTAGAATGCAAATTAGTAACGGGAAGAACCCATCAAATTAGAGTACATATGGCTTCTATTGGTCACCCTTTAGTGGGAGATCTTCTTTATGGATCAAATGAAGATCAATTGTTTTATTTGGATAGTGTTGAAATTAGTTTTATTCATCCTTTTATCCATCAGAAAATACATTATAAAAAGGAGAGTTAATCTCCAAATGGCATGAACTTAAGATATAATCTTAGGCTCATGTCTTTTTATTTTTATCCTTTTTTTATAATAGTATCAAATATTTCTTTTTGTGTAGTATAGGGTATATAATCTTATTACTTTTAATTTAAATATATTTATTATATATTTGTAGTATAGGATGGTGATGTTATGTTTGTAAAAGTTGTAAAAAATAATAGCGGTCGTCCAGATACCTCTTTTATCTCAATTGTTGAATCTTATTGTGAAGATGGGTAAATGGAGGTAATGTTTGAAAGTATTCTTTATCGTAGTCATAGCCCATTAAATGACAAGTTCCTTCATTCCACCAAATAGAAAGGACATTTCCATTTTCATCACATTCCATAGACCATCTAGCTTCACCTAATGAACCATAGACAGCATCTGCACTATTTTCATTGGTAAACATCCAAATAGTAAGATCTTTATCTTTAAGATCTTATGAATAGGGTTGAACAAAAATAGGAGCGCAATCCCCTTCCTCTAAGCGAAGCGTAGGGAGGGATCTAGCTCCTTTTATAGTTTTTATAATAGATGTTGTTTTAGACATGTAGCTGTGATACATTATAAGTATAAAAGACGTTCAGTCGTACTTGATTTTAGAAAGGATATTGCTATGGAACTTGATACTAATAATCATTCAGTGTTCAT
>NZ_JAJDKA010000043.1:0-25557 GCF_020589945.1 Faecalibacillus sp. MSK20_93
CTCTCCATTGTCCTTCTATCTCTTCAGACAACTTTGGTCTGTTTAGCTCTTTTTTTGTTTTCTGTTTATTTCTAAACTCTCATTGACGTTGTGTTTTATTCTTTCCTGTTCAGTTTTCAATGTCCTCTCACTCGTCTCTCTCGTCGAGTGCCCATTTATATTACCATCCCCTCTCCCTTTTGTAAAGCTTTTTCTTGTCCTTTTTTTATTTTTTTCTCTCTTTCCCTCTTTTTCTGCCTTTATATCAACGTTTTTCCCATTGGTCTTTTTTTATTGTTTTTTTATGATTTGGTGTTTATAGAGTGTTTTAGATATTGCAAAAAGAAAAATTATTATACTTTTATACTTGTTTTTATAAAAAAGAAACCCTTAAACAAAGGCTTCTTTATAATATTTTATTTAGCTTTTTCTTTTTCAACTAATGTATGAATATATTCATTTACTTGATCATGTAAATCTTCTCTATCTAATGAAAAATCGATTGTTGCTTTGATAAATCCAAATTTATCCCCTACATCATATCTCTTTCCTTCAAAATCATACGCATACACTGCTTGTCTATCTAATAATCTTTTAATGGCATCTGTTAATTGGATTTCTCCTCCTGCTCCCTTTCCTTGTGTTTCTAAAAGTTCAAAGATTTCAGGTGTCAATACATATCTTCCTAAGACTGCTAGTTGACTTGGTGCTTTCTCTACTTCTGGTTTTTCTACCATATCTGTTAGTTTTACCAGTCTTCCTTTTGCTGGATGTGATTTTGATGGTTCTACGATTCCATATTTGCTGACATCTTTTTTATCGACTGTCTGTACTCCGATTACGGATGCTGATGTTTTACTATATTGTTCTATTAGTTGTTTTAAAGCTGGTTTCCCTTCTTTATTGACAACCACATCATCTCCTAATAAGACTGCAAATGGTTCATCTCCAATGAATGATTTAGCACATAAGACTGCATGTCCTAATCCTTTTGGTTCCTTTTGTCTGATATAGTAGATATTGGCCATATCTGCTATATCTTGGATCATTTTTACTTGTTCTAGTTTTCCTGCTTCTTTTAATCTTTCTTCTAGTTCATAGTTTTTATCAAAATGATTTTCCATTGCATGTTTATTACTGTTTGTAATAATTAAGATTTCTTCTATTCCACTGTCTACTGCTTCTTGTATGATATATTGGATTGTTGGAATATCTACGATTGGTAACATTTCTTTGGCGATTGCTTTTGTTGCTGGTAGAAATCTTGTCCCTAATCCTGCTGCTGGTATAATTGCTTTTCTTACTTTTTTATTCATTTTTTCTATCCTTTCTTCATATAGAATATTTACTTAAACCATACCATTTTTTTAATTTTTATCAACCCTTTATAACCAATATGCTATTTTAATTACTTAAATACTCATCTAATTTAAATTTTTATAATTTTAATTACATGTATGATTATAATATCAATAAAAAAGCAATGTTTTTAAATCACATTGCCTCTAATAATTATTTCTTTTCTACGATATCATTAAGTTCCTTAAAAATTGAATTTTCTGGTACAACGCCTCTTACTCTAGATAATGGATAAATATTACTATTTCTTCCAATAACAGTTCCAGGGTTTAAAACACTATTACATCCTACTTCTACATAATCTCCTAGCATTGCACCCATTTTTTTAAGTCCCGTTTCAATCTCTTCGTGATTAAATCTATCTTTTACAACAACGAGTGTTTTATCACTTTTAACATTACTTGTAATTGATCCTGCACCCATATGAGACTTATATCCCAAAATAGAATCACCTACATAGTTATAATGAGGAACTTGTACATTATCAAAAATAATAACATTCTTTAACTCAACAGAATTACCAATAACACAATTTTCTCCTACTAATGCACTTCCTCTGATAAAAGCACAATGTCTCACTTCTGTTCCTGCACCAATAATACAAGGTGAACCAATATAAGCACTATCAAAAACTTTAGCATCTTTGTGAATCCAAACATGTTCATTCACTTCTTGATATTCATCCCCTAAAGTTTCTCCTAATTCAATAATAAAATCTTTAATTCCTTTTAAAGCTTGCCAAGGATACTCATATTTTGATAAATAATCCTTTGCTTGACTATGTGTTAAATCATATAAATCATTTATCTTATACATAAAAACACCCCCCTACTTATCTTCTTCATAAAACAATTGTAATACAAGCTGTTTTAATTTACTATAAAAATCATACATTTTTTGAAGTGTTATTGAATAATCATTTGTAAGTTTAGTTTTCAATTGATTAATATAAGTTTGAATATATAATTTTTGTCTTTGCATTCTTGTTTTATTAGAATAATCTTTTGAAGTATTACGTGAACGTACAAATTCTTCAACATTATCTCGATTAATAACAATTTTCTTTTGTTTTTTCAATCTATCCCCCTAAACTTTAGCAAAAAACAAGCAGGAGCCTTCGCCCTTGCTACAAACACTTATAAAAACCTATCTTCGAATATCTATTTCCAACTTTGCCTTAAAGCAAACCATGAAATGGTCTTCAAATATCTTGATCTGCTCGATATACTTTCGAACCAGCGCTTCATCTATAAACGTCACCACACTTGATGCAGGTACAAATGCTGGATCAATGACCTGTAGGATTGCATCGCACAGCAGACTACCCATCTCACCGAATTCGACGAATCACTGGTGCGACGCTGGATCCAACAGATAATCATCTGAGATGACCACATCACCGTCCAACTGAAATCAGGTGTTAGTATTGATGTTAATGCATAATTTCATAAACGTACGAAACCCTACTGGCCATGATGGCCGGGAGGGTTGTCTTCACTTTATTCATCTAACATATTATCTATATACTGTATAAATTCTGCACTTTTGGCTACACGTCCATTTCCTCCATGCTGTTTATATATTTCGTATACTCTATTTCGAATATCTTCAATTAAGGTATCCGTTACAGAATCCATATCCAAGTTCTTAATATCAGCAGGAGTAATATTTCTCTTACCCAATACATCTGCAATAACTGCATACAGTACATAATATAAAATATCACTTTTTTCTGCTGAAGAATAATCAGAACCACTTCTTACATTTTTCTGGATTTTTTTACCTAGTAAAGCTACTCTATAAAATACCTCTAGATCATTATTCTTTTCGTATAATTCGTTGTATGTTTTTTCGTCATTCAGCAATGTTGATGGTCTTGCTCGTGCATAGTCTGGCTTTTTCAGGAAAATTGTAATAAGACATTGTGCAAGAAAAGATACCCCAACAATCTCCGCAGGCTTATGTCCCTGATTTTTATAATAATTTTTTCTCCTATCGTAAAATAATCCTCTACTCTTAAAATACATTTCAATTTGAAGATGTATAGGATCAGTCACACGCAATGTTGCTTTAGGAATATTTGTCTGATTATTTGTAGCAAAGATAATTTGATCTCTTGATTCTTCATTATCAGGAACAATTATCCTTAGCAATATGGAACGTTTTTCTGACTCTAATGCTTCTCTATTTTCGGAAAAATAATTATATATTTCCATTGAAGTTTGTAATCCATTAACAATTTCAGGATTAACAATTTGTAACTCTCTATTATTTACCAATGTAGCTTCGGATGCCAGTACTGTAACTCCATTATTTAACCACCAAAAATCATTATCATCGGCTCTATGTAATGTTTCGGATATACTACTGTTTACATTATTTTTTCCTTGATAATCACGCACATTAGAATCGAAAAAACTCTTTCTCACATCGCCTTCATCATTTACTATAAAGTTAAAATAGCTTTTCAAATCAACTAACGCAACATAATTTTTTTGATTTGGCGAAATTGGAATATCTGCAAATTTAAGATTCACTCTATTTTCTATCACCGCATTATACATTTCAAACAGAGTATCAGAATCAACAAAAGTTACCTCAACAACTGCATTCGGGAATAATCCTTTTATGGTATCTTTCAGTTCTTCGGATTGCTGAATTACATTAGGATGTAATTCTGATGCTAATGTTGCATAGTAAAATCTAAATTTCAACTTTACCCTGCTGGTTATCAAACGTGTATATGTATCCCTAAACGTAGTAAATGCTTCGAGAATATCGGCATTATACCTTGCCGTAAAATCAGTTGTTGTTTTTGATAAATCCAGAAGATTTCCAGAGATGGTTTTCCACTTCATCACTGCATCTTCTCCAAATGATGTGGTCTTCTTTGACTGGATAATTATCATTTCCAGAATGGAATCTTTTGGTGCAGATATATGTTCAACAACATCTGGCGTAATAAGTAAATTATTTAAAAATAAATAAATCGAATCGCATCCTCCATCCAATCCTTTTCCCACAATACCATTATCTACTTCATCGTCACTTAATCCTTGATTTTTCAATATTTGGCTTGCTGAAAAAAATTCAAAATATTCTGATATGTTGCTATAGTTATCATTATTTCGAAATTCTTGTTCAATTAAATTTTCTAGTAATATTTGTGCATTTTTACTCATCTTTTAACCTCCACATACACAATAATTTTCCTGTTATATATTTCACTGCCAAATCCGCCTAATAGTATTGAGTGGCTTAAACTGCGGTTGTCTCTGACAACAATCCCAATGCCACAACCTATGACATCTAATCCACAGCCTAAAACCTACAACATTTTTCTGACCATCCACTTTTTTTCTCCGGTCAGACTAATAAGTAGATATGTTTCCATACAAGAAAGTCGAGCTTTCCGCAAGGCTTCTCTAATGATGCTAACTAAGCAAAAAATCCGGAAATGCGCTACTTTTCAGCCTTTATTTATCTTTTCTTGACAGCAAACACACCGTCTCAACTGTATTACCACTTTCCCACAAAATCTAACCTTGACGATATCATCCACAAATATCATTTAGCGAACATGCATCTCTTATTATATTTATTTCAGATGAATAATAACCTGCATCCATTAATGAATCCTAAACTCATCCAAAATAACAGCCGCCTGCTCATAATTTAAATTGATCAATATTTCAAGTATATCTTCATATGCTTCAATAAGTTCTTGATCCTGTTTAATTTTATCACTATATGTAATAAAGGATTTAAGGATAATCAACTGTACTATTGCTTCTTGTTCTCTTATTGATTTTTTAAATTTATTTACCTCAGATTTTGCATTTTGAAAGCTATTTCTAATAGAAATTAATATTTCTGGCAGCAATTCATCCATATGCATTTGGTAAATCGTTCTCAACAGTTCCTTTATGTGATATTTTCCATACTTTGTAAATTGCTTATTCAAAAATTGCTTATCTACGTATGAATAATTTGTTTTGATTTTACTCCAGTCTCCCGTGCAATATCTCGTTACAGAAAGCATAAGAGATTTATATAACTGTATTCGAACATACTCCTCATCAATGTCATTTACTTTTTTCTCAATATATAGAATTTTCTTTTTACATATATTTCTTCTTTTTGAGTCAACATATGAGTCAAAAAATTCACATAAAAAATTGCCAAAGATATCTTGATAGAACTCAATTGTATCTGTTGTAAATTTTGTAAAATCAATCTCTTCAAATAATATATCGATTGCCATTTTTGCATCATCTTGGGTTTGAATCATTTTCCACTGAAACAGCTCTATGATTTCATGTTCTTGGTAAACATCAAAAATTTCGTGAGCATTATAATTTCTTTTAGTATATTTCCAAATATCAATCACACATAGCAAAATTTCATGAATAACCATTCTAAAAGATTCATTCGTAAAATTTAGGCCGCAATTTGCAACATAGCATATTGTAGATATATCATAGTTACTCATATCAAAAACATCTATCTCTAAAGATTCTTCCTGCAGCAGATACCTATCTATTATCTCCTCTTCGCGACTAGTATAACAATTTCCATCATCATCTTTGATATAACGATCTATTCCTGACAACTTAGGTTGCATATTAGGATTAAATATAAACTCCTTATCTTTCTTACTCACTTTCAAATAATTAGCATTATATTTTTGATGTTCCATCTGATCTTCAGATAATTTAATAATTGTATTAAATACCGCTTGTGCCAAAGTCTCGTGATTAGCTAAATATCTCTTCACGTATTTAGCCATTTCATCAATAACACCATGTTGCCCCTTATACATCAAACAATCCAACACAATTTTCTTTATTTTATTTTTTATCCCAATAGCAACGTCATTTTCCAATTGATTCAATAAAACTGGCATAAGTGCAATATCTGCCAAAAAGTTTCCATTAGAAAACAATTTCTCTATTCCGTTAATCCATATTGTGCAAAACTTTTCCCTTTTCTCATTTTCTAATTCTTGATGATTTATTGCACTAGCAATTAAAAGTATCAAAAGATTTTCATATTGAAATGCCATATCAGTATCCTTCATCAATTCTAAAATAACTTTAATTGCATCAAGAGTTGATGGCAAGTCAATCTGCCCAGACACCATATTATCATTACACTTTTTAATCGCCGCATTTAATCTCTGCTTAGGTTTATTGAATTCTTCTTGTCTTAGAACAATTTTTTCTGCTTCCCCTGATATTTGGGGTTCTAACATAATTATATTGTCGGTTATCTTGGTTGCTTTTGCACCACGCATATCCATTTTTTGAATCTGTAAATAGTCCTGTGCATTTTCTGCATCATTTTTTATAATTGAATATAAATAATCAAGAATTCCATAGCATTTATCCTGAACCATTGAATCAAAATATATCTGTGTATGAGATACATATTCTTGTATACTCAAATCACATTTTTTATCCAACTCATATCTATCTTTAAGCTCAGGTATCCCCATGGTCTTAAGAATTTGCCTTTCGAGCAACTCTTTTGTCGGATTTTTTTTGTACAACATATATCTTGTGGTATCCCAATGAACAAGTTCTATGCTTGTAGCCAAATCCAAAGCATAACCCGGTAATTCGTTTTCAAAGTGCATTCCTATACTCTCAATGATTGTAAGCAATACTATATTATTTGATTTTGAATAAATAGTTTCTTTGACATAATTTGCAAATGCAACAGTGAATTCATGATCCTTTTTACAAATCTCCAAACTGCTTATTATAGCCTCTTTAAGACAAAAAATAACATCTCCTATTAAGGTAGGTACATTGTGATCTCTAATCCCTGCAAGCCACATATTTCCATTTCCCCAATATTCCTTTATTGCATTACTCTCACTAATTTTTACTTTGATTTTTATTACATATTCAGGATTATTAGTTGCATATTCTAATATTACCCTATTTATAAATTGAATTGCCCAATGAAATCCCACTTTAAAATTCAATCGAAACAGATTCCATAAAAATGCATTCTCGTACACTGTTCTATATAAATAATTATAATGTTCAGCTTTCTCACTTAATCCATATTCAAAACCCTTAGACAATCTATCGGCTCTATAGAAATCAAATTTCTCTGCATCTACTTTTCCACGTAACCATAGTATATCAGCTATCGAACACAATTCGCTTGCTAATCCAGCTACCAAAGCAGGATAAGCATTCTTCAATGTCCATTCCATAATATCTTCTGACTTACGCATACTTTTTCTATTTCCATTAATATAATTATTAATCAATGTATTAAAAAACTTTTTTAACCACTCTTCTGAGTTATCTGCCATTCGATAAAGTGCTTCCAAGCAAGACGATATTTCATCTATGATTTTATAATAGTTTTCTTGCTCAGATTCCTGCAACGAATATTCCACATAATATTCCATCATAGCGCATGCATCTGAAGCAATAACTGCCACTTTATCTTCTTGTTTCGCATAATCCAAGCATAACTTAACTATATCATCTCTTCCGATTATATTTTTCTTATATATTTCTTCGTTTTTCAAAAGTCGAATAATACATGGTCTTCCATTACCAATTGGGGACAATTTCATTTGTGGTGATTCTTGTCTAATATGTAATAACTCACCTTCAAATGCGAACAAATTAATATTCTTCACAAAGTCGAACAACATGCCTTGTTCCAGAATCTCCGACCCTTGTTCTTCGAAATAATTATCACAAAACCTTGACTTAACAATTCCAATTTCTGTTTGCCTTTTCCAACTTTGCGGAATCTCATCAGAAAAAGTAAGGCTATATAAAAACTTATCTCTATTTACCTGTATAAACATTTTATTTGAAATCCAAATCTGATACCGTCTATACACACATCGCCCAAGATTTTCTATTTCATCATAGAAGGTCTTATACTTCCCTTTGCACAAATCAAAAGCTTTATCAAAATAATGTTCAAAGCAAATATCTTCGAAAATATCATATTTCAGTCTAATATAATCTCCTTGTTGAGCAATTACACCTTCTGAAAGCAATGCATGCATTATGTCTCTATCTATATCGTCCTTATGAATACCCAACATAAATTTTCTAGCTCTTTCAAACACAATCTTCTCAACAGTTTCAATAACTTTGTTACTGAGTATGCCATACATTCGAGATTTTTCCTCCAAACATATTATGTTTTTCCAAATATATTCTCTTAGAGAATTTTCATCACCTATATTATCAATATCCATCGAATTACTAACTATCAAGTTTATATAAAAGGGCGATTTTAATAAATCAACATATGAATTTGTTTTATACATTTTATGAATAATCGGATATTGCTTCATAAGCAATGCAAGTTCATCTTCTGTTATATCGCCAACTTCATAAATTTTTATTGAAAAATTTGTTTCCAGTTTAATAAAAGCATTTTTATCACTCGTTCTACAAGATGTTACTATGTACACATTTTGATATTCTGCCGCCATATCATACAAATACTGTAATAATTCAAATTTTGTTTCGGCACAGTCCGCAATAAACTCGAGAGCATCAATAAAGAATATTAATTTCTTTCCATTAATACACTCTAAAACGTCTTGGATACAGCAACCCCAAATGTCGTCAATATGACTTTCTTCCAAAAATCTTTCAGCACGAGCATATAAAACCAATTTTTCATTTTCAACATATTTTTTGCATAAAACAGATTTACCGCTACCAGCTCCACCTTGTATTGAAATATATCGCTCATTGTCTTTTGTTATTTTTTCAAGAAATTCATTTCTATCGATTTCATACTCTCCTTTAATCAATCCTTCAATATTTTTCAACCCTGAATTACTAAGTTCCAATGCACCTTTAAATTTTCTGATATTAATATTAAAGTTCTCATACTCATCCTTTAATACCTTGTATAATTTCTTCTGAAAATTAAGATCATTTTGTGCTTTAGTTATAATATCATTTGTAGTAATCAAATTATCTTTAATAGTAAATGAAATACTCCCAATTTGATTATCCCCACTATACTCTCTCACCTTATCAATACTATTATTACTAAGTACAAAAAATACAATATTCTTTAAGTCCGAGCATTTTTTATCTTTTGAATCCCTTATCTTTTCCAATGTAGTTTTTATTTTTGTTGGTACATCTTGTACAGTACTTACCTGCACTAAAAGTTCTCTGTTTTCTGATATCAAATCTACATATGGATAAGTTGCCGTCTCGTCATTCAGATTACTAAACTTCTGTCCGAACCATACATTACATACCTCAATCGCAAATAACTCAAACATTTTTGCAGCATCAAATAATCCGTTTTTATTTGCCATTTTGATTTTTTCATCATATGAAGACATATATTCAATTATGAAACCCATTCTTTCGTTTGAATTCAACATATATTCAATGCTCCTTATCCGTTAGTTTCTTTTAAAATATTTACCTGAGTTCATTCTCAATTTCTTCTATCATTGGCATAGAAGCTCTATATTCCACAGGCAATAAATTTGACAACTTATACTCAGATATTCCTATCGGTTCTTTTGAACTATTTACCGCATATTTTGCAAGGATATTATTTTTGCTTTTGCATATAATCAGACCAATTGTTTTTGCATCAAAATCTGTCTTGACCAAATCATCCACAATATTCACATATGTACCAATCTGTCCAATGTCTCTCGATGTAAAAGCTACTATTTTAACTTCAGCAACAACGTAACAATGCAAATACAGATGATAAAATAAAAGATCTATTTTTTCCTCTGTTCCTTCAATCGGTATTGTATATTCTCTTCCAACAAAAGCAAACCCTTTTCCAAGTTCCATAAGAAATTTTGTGATGTTGTCCATCAATGCGTCTTTTAACTCTTTCTCACTATAATCTTCTCTGATTGCTACGAAGTCGAAATTATATGGATCCTTTGTTATTTCCTGTGCAAGGTCGCTTTGTGGTTCAGACAATGCGTATTCAAAGTTTGAAATTGCTTTTCCCTGACGCTCATATAAATCGGTATCAAGAAAATTTAAAAGTACTGCCCTTGACCAATTATTTAAAATCGTTTTCTTCACAAAAAGTATTGATTTTTCCCTGTCCAATTTACATTTATCAATGATAGCTCTATGATGTCCCCACGGAATCGAAAACAATTCTTTATCCGATAAATCTCCCACAAGTTGTGGAACATTTATTGAATCCTCTTTGCTCTTCAATTCTTCCACAAATTGTGGAAGAATTGGATCACTGTACAATTCATAAAATTTCTTCATATATCTGAGATTCGAACTTGATAAGCCTTGAACCCCTGGCAAAATTGTTCTCATATCTTTACTTAAATTAACAAAAAATCCACTGCCCACTTACTTTCAGCCGACTTTTCTACAATATCTCTTCCTATAGACCAATAGAAACCAATCATTTCCTGATTAACAGAAACAGATGCCTTAATCTGTCTCTGTTTATAGCGTTTTCCTATGTCCTCAATCCACTTCCTATACTCTTCATCCATTTTTATAAGTTGATTCATGTAAACCCCTTTCAGAATTCTGTTTTTTCCCACATCTCTTTATAGGCATTGACATAAAAATTTATACATCCAGGATATGTGCATACAAATCTTCTACACAACTTTTTATACAATTCCAGCATACTCGCATCATCTGCGAAATCTAATAAGTAATCGAGACAATGAGACAATTCTTCTTCTGATACCTCTCTGTTGCACAATTCCTCCACTATGGGTAAATATATTTCATATGCCTGCTGTCTAATCTTGTTGAGCTCAATTACCGCGCTAAATATATCATTTCCCATTCCATTTGACCTCCAAATAACTGATATAATTTCTTCAATAGTTATTATAATCAAAGCTCACAGTAAATAACATATAAATAACGCTCATATTAAATCACCCCAAAATGTTTTAATGCATCCTTTATCGCTTCTACTTTCTCCGCCGTCGGATGCCTTCTCAGCTGTTTCAACTCTTCTTCCATATTAGGTGCATCATACATCGGCAATCCTAAATTTCTTTTTACCTCTGCGATATATGCCGTATGTACTTTGAAGCCATATTTTTCTTCAATATATTCTTGTATCATTTTATATGTAACCCTTGGAGCCGGCTGATATTGCTTTGCCCGCTCCGCAATTTTATCTAAAGGTACCTTTTCTTCACCTTCTCCAAATTCAACTTTCACATCTATATGGCTATCTGGTGACTTGTGGGACAAGAGCACGATGCTTTCAACATGTCTTGTATGTGGAAACATATCATAAAGATACATTGTATGAGTATGATAACCAATCTTTTTAAAGTATTGTATATCTCTAATTTGTGTCGTTGGATCACATGAAATATAAACAACTTGTTTAGGATTTAATATTTTAACCGAATCCATGAATTGTTTGGTTGAACCACTTCTTGGGGGATCCATAATGACAACATCTACTTTATGCTTTTCTTTCGCAAGTTTTTTCATAAATTCAGTCGCATCATCACACACAAATTGAATATTAGAAAGTTGATTCATACGTGCATTGTTTTTTGCATCTTTGATTGCATCCTTATTACTTTCCACTCCAATAACTTGTTTTACTTTTTGTGATAGAATCATTCCGATTGTTCCAATACCACAATAAGCATCAATTGCTGTTTCATTTCCTTTAATATTCAATAAGGACAAAGCTTTGGTATAAAGGTTCACACATTGATCATGATTGATTTGATAAAAAGATTGTGGAGAAATCTTAAATTTCAAACCACACAATTCATCAACAATAAATCCTTTACCATAAAGAACCTTATCTTCATTACCTAAAACAATTGGTGTTTTACGTGTATTGACATTTAAGACAATTGTTTTAACGCTTGGAAACCTCTTAACTAATTGGCTACAAAATTGTTTAGATCCACGCCACATATTTTCATTACATACTAAAACAACCATTGTTTGATTCGTTTTAACACCTCGACGAATTAAAACATGTCTTAATAACCCTTTATGTCTTTTACGATCATAAATAGAAACACGATACTTTCTTAAATAGCATTGTATATATTGTAAGATTTCATCCATAATATCTTCGTGTAATAAACAGTGTTTATAAGGAATAATATCTTGACTATGTTCCTCATACAATCCGTATTCATATTTTTGATTAAAAGCTACAATTGCTTTATTTCGATAACCATTTTCTAATGGTGAGGCTACTGTTGGTTTTACATCTATTTTTAATTTTGTTTTCTTTATTTCTTTTTCTATAAATAATGTCTTTTCTTTTAATTCTTCTTGATATTGATCTTGTGGATAAAAGCATCCTCCACATTTTTTAATTATTGGACATTTCATTTTTTATCACCCTTTACTTGTCAATCATTATAACATAGGTATTATCATTTGATGAAATGATTTATGAGTGTTATAATCTAGCGGAGGTGAAATATATGAGTAAAATAGATATTATTTCTGGCTTTTTAGGTGCTGGAAAAACAACATTAATTAAAAAATTAATTGCTGAAGCATATCAAAATGAAAAAATCGTATTAATAGAAAATGAATTTGGAGAAATTGGAATTGATGGAACATTCTTAAAAGATTCTGGTGTTACAATCAACGAAATGAACTCTGGATGTATTTGTTGTAGTTTAGTAGGAGATTTCGAAACATCATTAAAAGAAGTCTTAGATACGTATCATCCTGATCGTGTTATTATCGAACCTTCTGGTGTTGGAAAATTATCTGATGTTATTAAAGCTGTTTCTACAATCAATAGTGATGAAATGGAATTAGATAATTTTATTACAGTTGTTGATGCTAAAAAATGTCGTATGTATACTAAAAACTTTGGTGAATTCTATAATAACCAAGTTGAACATGCATCATTAATTGTTTTAAGTCGTAGCCAAGACTTAACTGAATTCCAATTAAAAGAATGCTTAGACATCTTAAAAGGATTAAACGATCATTCACCAATCATTACAACTGCTTGGGATAAATTAAATGGTTTAGATATCATTAATGCTTGTGAAGTGAACATTCAAGAAGAATTATTGCATGAACATGATCATGAATGTTGCGGGCATGACCATCATGAACACGACCATGACCATGAATGTTGTGGACACGACCACCATGAACACGATCACGACCATGAATGTTGTGGACACGATCATCATGAACACAATCATGACCATGAATGTTGTGGACATGATCACCATGAACACGACCATGAACATGAATGTTGCGGGCATGATCATCATCACCATGACCATGATCATGAATGTGGTTGTGGACATCATCACCATCATGCAGATGAAGTTTTCAATAGTATCGGATTTGATACTGTTAAAAAATATAACGAAGTTGAATTAAGTGATATCTTAAATAAATTATGTAATGATGATAATGTTTTAAGAGCTAAAGGTTTTGTAGATAGCGGAAATGAAGATTGGTGGTATTTTGATTTAGTACCAGGTGAATTTGAAATTCGTTTAGGTAAACCTATTTATACAGGCCAAGTTTGTGTAATTGGTAAAGACTTAGATGAAAATACAATTAAGGAGTTATTTTTAGGATAAGCGTATGAATAAAACAAGAGTTTATTTGTTTACTGGATTTTTAGAAAGTGGAAAATCTTCATTTATCCAAGATACTCTTCTTGAACAAGGTTTTGGTGAAGATGAAAAAACTTTGATCATTGCCTGCGAAGAAGGTGAAGTCGCTTTTGATATTCCAGCTTTAGAAAAAGAAAATGCTTCTGTTGAATTTATTGAAAACGAAGAAGATTTAAATTATGAAACTCTTCTTCATTTACATCAAAAATACCAACCAACACAAGTTATGATTGAATATAACGGAATGTGGGATAATACAAAATTCGTGGATGAAATTTGTATTGATCAATGGCAAGTTGTTCAAATCCTTACAACGATTTCTGCTGAAACATTTGATCTTTATTACAACAATATGCGTGGACAATTCGTTTATCATGTTACTGGTAGTGATTTAGTTATTGTTAATCGTTGTGATGAAAATACAAAGAAATATCCTATTAGAGGAAGTATTAAATCTTTAAATCCAATGTGTCAAATTGTTTATGAAAATAAAAATAGACAAATTGAAGATTTAACTGTTAATGATTTACCATATAACTTAAATGATGATTATATTGAAGTAAATGATATGGATTATGGTATTTTCTGTATGCATATTATGGAAAATCCTCAAATCTATGAAAATAAAACAATTAAGATCAAAGGTAAAGTGATTGGCCGTGATAAATTAATTGAAAATGGTTTTGTTTTAGGTAGACAAGCCATGGTATGTTGTAGTGATGATATGCAACTTTTAGGTTTAGTATGTATTAGTAAATACGCTAAAGATTTAATTAAAGATGAATGGTTAGTGGTTGATGGAACCATTAGTTTAGAATATGATGAATCTATTCAAAGTAATATTCCTATTTTACATGTTGATCATTTAGAAGGTGCTAAACCTTTAGAAAATGAATATGTTACATTTGATTAAGAGCATTTAGCTCTTTTTCTATTTTATTTATAAATACTTTCATGTATAATGAATAGGCAAAAAGAGGTGGAAAAATGAAAGATTTTTGGTATGAATTAAAACATGTTTGTAAACAAAGTGGTGCTCGATATGGGATTTTACATACTCCTCATGGAGATGTAGAAACACCTATGTTTATGCCTGTAGGTACACTAGCTACAGTAAAAGGGATTGCCCCTGAAATGTTAAAAGAAATGGGATCACAAGTAATCCTTTCTAATACATATCACTTATGGTTAAGACCTGGGGAAGATATTGTTGCTAAAGCAGGTGGTCTTCATAAGTTTATGAACTATGATGGTCCTATGCTTACAGATAGTGGAGGATTCCAAGTTTTTTCTTTAGGAAAAACAAGAAAGATCAAAGAAGAAGGCGTTTATTTTAAAAGTATTATTGATGGTAAGTCTTTATTCTTATCTCCAGAAAAAGCTATCGATATTCAAAACAAATTAGGAGCAGATATGATTATGTCTTTAGATGAATGTGCTCCTTATCCAGCAACTTATGATTATATGAAACATAGTGTTGAAAGAACAATTCGTTGGGCTAAAAGAGGTAAAGAAGCGCATCATAATGAAAAACAAGCGTTATTTGGAATTGTTCAAGGTGGAGAATATCCTGATTTAAGAGAAAAATGTGCCAAAGCACTTGTAGAAATGGATTTCCCTGGTTATTCAATTGGTGGAACGAGCGTTGGTGAACCAAAAGATGTAATGTATAAAATGGTCGAAGATGCGGTTCAATGGTTACCTGAAGATAAACCACGTTATTTAATGGGAGTTGGTAATCCAATTGATTTAATTGAAGCTGCGATTCGTGGTATTGATATGTATGATTGTGTTTTACCAACACGTGTTGCTAGACATGGTGCTTTAATGACACATCATGGACGTATGAATATTAATAATGAAAAGTTTAAAGAAGATTTTACTCCTATTGATCCTGAATGTGATTGTTATACTTGTAGAAATTATACAAGAGCTTATTTAAGACATCTTCATAAATCAGATGAATTATTTGGAAAAACATTGTTATCGATTCACAATGTAAGATTCTTATTACAACTTTCAGAAGATATTCGTAAAGCAATTCAAGAAGATCGTTTATTAGATTTTAAAGAAGAATTTTTAGATAAATATGGTAGAGATGTTTATAAGAGGGCTTTTTAAATGAAACTAAGTGAATTTGATTTTGAACTACCTGAAGAACTCATTGCTCAACATCCTGTTGAAAAAAGAGATACTTCTAGATTAATGGTAGTAAATAGAGAAAACGGAAATATTGAACACAGACATTTTTATGATATTCTTGATTATTTAAAACCAGGTGATGTTTTAGTAAGAAATAATACAAAAGTTATTCCTGCTCGTTTATTTGGAATTAAAGAAGAAACAAATGGACATGTTGAAGTTCTTTTATTAAAAGAATTAAAGAAAGATACTTGGGAATGTTTATGCGGTAATGCACGTATTGTAAAAATGAATACAGTCATTACTTTTGGCGAAGGCTTATTAAAAGCAAAATGTATTGAAATCAAAGATGAAGGTATTCGTGTTTTTGAAATGATATACGATGGTATCTTCTACGAAATCTTAGATCAGTTAGGAACAATGCCTTTACCTCCTTATATTAAAGAAAAACTTGAAGATAAAAATAGATATCAAACAGTTTACGCTAAAATTGAAGGAAGTGCAGCAGCTCCTACAGCTGGCTTACATTTTACTGAAGAAATCAATCAAAAAATAAAAGATAAGGGTATTGAAATTCTTGATGTATGTTTACATGTTGGCCTTGGAACATTTAGACCTGTTAAAGAAGAAAATGTTTTAGATCATCACATGCATAGTGAATTCTATATAATCAGTGAAGAAGTCGCTGATAAACTAAATAAAGCTAAAGCTAATGGTCAAAGAATTATTGCGGTAGGAACTACATCAACACGTACTCTAGAAGCTAATATGAAAAAATATGGTAAATTTAAAGCAACAAGTGAAAATACAGATATCTTTATTTACCCTGGATATAAATTTGAAGCTATTGATTGTTTAATCACAAACTTCCATTTACCTAAATCAACATTATTGATGTTGATTAGTGCCTTTGCTTCAAAAGAACTTATTTTCAAAGCTTACAAAGAAGCTGTCAAAGAAAAATATCGTTTCTTTAGCTTTGGTGATAGCATGATGATTTTATAATGAAAATCAATTACGACTTAAAATTCAAAGAAGAATTAGAAAAAATAAAAGGTACAAAACCCACCCTACTTCTCCATGTTTGTTGTGGGCCATGTAGCGGAAACGTTTTAAAAGAAATATCTGAATTTTTCGATATAACTATTTATTACTCTAATTCAAACATTTATCCAGATACCGAGTATTTTCGACGATTTCATGAATTAGAAAATTTTATTCAACGCTTTAATCAAGATTTCAATCAAAATATTCAAGTTGTTGAAAAAGAATATCAACCAAAAGAATATCTAAAAGATATTTCTCAATATAAAGATGAACCTGAAGGTGGAAAACGTTGTTATCTTTGTTATTCAAAGAGAATGAAAGATGCTTATGATTATGCATCTTTACATCACTTTGATTATTGGACAACTGTTTTAAGTGTTTCTCCACACAAAAATAGCCAATGGATCAATGAAATTGGAGCAAGCTTTAATCAAGAAAAAACACAATTTCTTTTCAGTGATTTTAAAAAGAACAATGGTTATTTAAAATCCGTTAAGTTCGCCACATTATATAATCTTTATCGACAAAATTATTGTGGTTGTATCTATTCTTATCAAGATATGTTAGAAAGAGAAAAAAACAAGGAATTACAAAAATAAAATCATGATGGTGCGAATTTGCACCATTTTTTATTTCATCCCTAAAAAAATCTATTTGTCCCTAAAATGTAGGCATTATGTATTTTTTAGATTATATTATAAATAGAAAGAGGAGTGATTTATATGAAATATAAATTTGAAATAAAAAAAGAAAACAGATCTATCATTTGGAAAATATTACTTATAATGATTTACTTTTCTTTTTATGCAATCAGTATACGATTATTCATGACCTATTTTCCATTTATAAATAAAGAACTTATAATTGTCGTTGGTGTTCTTATTTACCTATTTATTATTTTACCAATGGTATTTACACCTAAATGGTATTTAAGCAACAATTCTATTTTAATAGTACAACCATCAAGTTTAATAGAAACTTGGGAATATTTCATTTTAAAAAAAGGTATACAAGAAATTAAATATTCAATAATTGAAAATATTACGATTACTTATGAAAAAATATCAACTCAATATATTTATAATGAGGGGTATAATATCCTTTTTAAAGTATGTTTAAAATCAGGTGATGAAATTATATTCGATTCATTATTAGGAGTTGATAAATCTAATTATCTTCGTGGAATAGAAATAATGAAAAAAGAAGGTATTACTTTTATAGATAAATATCACATATTATCTGTTTTAGAAAATGATAATATTAATCTATGGGAACATTTAAAAAAAGTGGAAGAAGGTATTTTAGATGATTAAAATTCTATGGTTATTGAAAAGTAAAATAAATTCAGATTTCATAAATAAAATTTCTGACGAACTTGAATTAAAAGTGCAAATATCTTCTTCATTTGAAAAAGAAACAATTTATGATGTTATCATACTTGAAAATTTAGCAATCATATCTCATTTAAATGAAATCCAAAAAAATGCTATTATTATTTATGTTTTAGATAAAAACAGTAATGTATTCGATTATCAAAATATATATATTAATTACTATATACGTGATTTATTATTATACGAAGATTTACATCAAGCAATTCTTAAAAGTAAAGACTATTTATTAAAAAAAGCAAATACAATTTCTTTAAAGAGTGGGAAAATAAATTATCATATAATCAAAAATAACATTCTTTATATAGAGTCATATAGAAATTATATTGTTATTCATACATCTATCTCTGATTATACATTAAGATACACTTTAAAGAAAATTCAAAAAAAATTAGGCAATGAATTTATTCAATGCCATAAATCTTATCTAGTTAATTTAAATAATGTCATTTGTATAAAAGAAAAGTTCATTGAGTTAAAAAACAAAATAACACTTCCTATTGGAAATAAATATAAACAAAATCTTCATAATTTAATTTGTAAATAAGATATATTAAAAAAGATGATAACATCCATTAGTTATCATCTTCATTATTTTCTAAAGCCATGTCACTTCATTTCCTTTTCTAGGTAATGGTTTTCTTAAAGGTTTGCCATCATTTGTATCAGGATAACCAACAATTAAAGAACCATAAACTCTTTCATCATCTTTCATACCTAAACTTTGTAAATAAGATAAAATTTTTTGATCTTCATTGAGCCATTTTAATTGATTAATATAACAACTTCCTAAATCTAAATCATTAGCTTCAAGCATCATATTTTCAAGAGCAAGAGCACAATCCGCTTGATTATTTCCATAATCTTTTTTATTGGCAACAATAATCAAAACAGGTGCATTATAACAAAATACATATCCACCCTTTTTAGAAAGATTGATTGAATTTTGTAAACTTCTATACATATTTTCGGTAATTTCCATTTGAGAAAACGCCTTTTCAACCATTTTAACTAAATGAGCGATTATTTGTTTATTTTGAATAACTAGAAAATGATTACTTTGACTATTGCCTCCACTTGGTGCATATCTTCCTGTTTCTATAATTTTCTCTAACAATTCTTGACTAACTTCTTTATCTAAATATTTTTTTGTACTTCTTCTTGTTATTATATTTTCAAATGTATTCATCGTTATTATTTTCTTATTATAAAATATATTCTTTTAAACAATTTGTATAACGCACATATCCTTCATGATTAATATGAAGTCCATCTTCATAGTAAACTTCAACAGGTTCACCTTTTTTATTACATAATATTGGATAAGCATTAATAAAAGTTACATATTCATAAGGAATTGTCTTCTTAAATTCCTTATAAATCATTTTTAATAAATCATTACTTCTCAATACACCAGGTGTATGTTTATAATCATGCATTGGTAAACATGGTAATGGTGAGACCACATAAATTTCACATTCAGGTAAATTATAATGTACGGTTTCTACAAGTTCTTTGACATTAATAGCAATATCTTTAGGTGATTGCATAACTGTTTTTCCTAAATCATTCGTACCAATCATATAAACAAGTTGTTTAGGTTTAAATTTTAAAACTCCTTCATCAATAAAATGAAGCAGCATTGTGGAAGTAATTCCACCAATACCACAATTATATTTATTATCTATTTCAGGAAAATATTTTTCTATATCCATAAATTGGGTGATAGAATCTCCAAAAAAGACAGTACCGCCTTCCTTTGCATTTTTATTTTGATCAATAATTTCTTTCATACGATCAATTGTCATTTCTCTTATTTGATAGTAATTTGTAAGAAATGTCATATTTTCTCTCATAATGTCGACCTCTTTTCTATATAATATTATTATATTTTTATTGTTTTATTTTTTCAATATTGAAAAAATATTGAATATACTTGAAAAAAGTGATATTTTATTATCATTAATATGAGGGGAGAATTATTATGGTGAAAATCGTCAAATTCGGTGGTTCATCTCTTGCAGATGCCCATCAATTTAAAAAAGTCGGTGATATTATCAAAAGTGATCCAGATCGTCGTTTTGTTGTACCTTCAGCGCCTGGTAAACGTTTTAAAGATGATATCAAAGTTACTGATTTATTATACAAAGCATATAACGCAGAAAGTGAACAAGAGTTTGAATGTACTTTCGATACAATCAAAGATCGTTATCAAAGTATTATCGATGAACTTAATTTAACAGTTGATCTTACTGAAGAATTTGAAGTTATTAAGAAAAACTTCCAAGATCAAATCAGTGAAGAATATGCAGCAAGTCGTGGGGAATATTTAAATGGTATCTTACTTGCAAATTATTTAGGATTTGAATTTGTTGATCCTGCAACATGTATCTTTATCGATGAACATGGAAATTATGATGATAAAAAAACAGATCCTGTTTTATCTAAAAAATTAAGTGAAGTAGAAAATTGTGTTATTCCTGGATTCTATGGTTCATGTAGTGAAGATCCCACAAAAATTAGAACTTTCTCTCGTGGAGGAAGTGATGTAACTGGTTCTATCGTTGCTAAATGTGGACAAGTTAAACTTTATGAAAACTGGACAGATGTTTCAGGATTCTTAGTTGCTGATCCACGTATTGTTAAAAATCCAGAAGTGATTGGAACAATCACTTATAAAGAATTACGTGAACTTTCTTACATGGGAGCAAGTGTTTTACATGAAAATGCTGTTTTCCCTATTCGTTCTCAAGGAATTCCTATTGTAATCAAAAATACTAATAAACCTGAAGATGCTGGAACTTTAATCGTTGAAAGTACTGTGCATAAACCAGATCATATTATTACTGGTATTTCTGGTAAACAAGGTTTTGCGACAATCATGATTGAAAAAGATATGATGAATGATGAAATTGGTTTTGGTAGAAAAGTTTTACAAGTTATTGAAGAAGCTGGTCTATCTTATGAACATACACCTTCTGGTATTGATACAATGAACGTAATTGTTGAATTAAATTCATTCATTGAACATGAACAAGAAATTTTAGCTAACTTACATCGTGCCGTTGAACCTGATTCAATTGAACTTGAATCTGACCTTGCTTTAATTGCTATCGTTGGCCGTGGTATGAAAGATGGTCGTGGAGTTGCAGCAAAAGTATTTACAGCTTTAGCTAATAAAAAAATCAATGTTAAAATGATTGATCAAGGTTCTTCAGAATTAAATATCATTGTTGGTGTTAAAAACATTCACTTTAATGACGCAATTCGTGCTATCTATAATACATTTATTGAACAAGAATAAAGACTTTAGTCTTTTTTCTTTTTATTTAATTCATATAATTTCTCTAGGAATTATCTAAAAAAGATGTTATAATAGAAAAGAGGTGGTCATATGAAAATATCAACAAGAGGGCGTTATGCTCTAAGATTAATGATTGATTTAGCCCAAAATAAAGAACAAGGAAATATATCTCTTAAAGATGTTGCTAAAAGACAAGAAATTTCTATCAAATATCTTGAACAAATAGCTACTCCTTTAATTCGTGCAGGACTTATTAAAAGCGTTAGAGGTGCCCAAGGTGGATATTCTCTTACAAGAGATATGAATAAATATACAGCAAAAGATATTTTAGTTGCTGTTGAAGGTCCAATCGCTTGTGTTGCCTGTTTAGAAACTGAACCTAATCAATGTCCTCGTTATAGTGAATGTTTAACTCTTCCTTTTTATAAAGGACTAAATAAAGTTATTACTGATTATTTAGAATCCTATACTTTAGAAGATCTTGCTGATTTACATGGATATCAAATTGAATATATTATCTAATAAACATATCATTGATATGTTTTTTATTTAAAAATCGTGTATTTCTACACGATCAATCATCATAATGTTCTAAAAACAGATGTTTCCCTTCATCATCTTTATAAGCAACAATTGTTTTTAAATTGACATTTTCTACACTTTTAAAAATATTTCCTTCAACAAAAGGATTTACTTTCTTTAAATCCTTAATTAATTGTTTAATTTCTAAACGTTTAGAAGCATTTTCTTCATCATGAGCATCTTGATTTTCTTCAGTAAATTTACATGCACATTGTAAAAATGTTAATTCATGTTCATCTCTCCATGCCTTAATATCATCTTCACGAATAAGATACATCGGTCTAATAAGTTCCATTCCTTCAAAATTCAAACTATGAAGTTTAGGCATCATTGTTTGAATTTGTGCTCCATAAAGCATACCCATTAAAATAGTTTCAATAACATCATCATAGTGATGTCCCAAAGCAATCTTATTACATCCTAATTCCTTTGCCTTAGCATATAAATGTCCTCTTCTCATTCTCGCACATAAATAACAAGGAGATTTTTCTATATTAAAAACAGAATCAAATATTTGTGAATCAAATATTTGAATTGGAATATTTAATTTTTTCGAATTATCAATGATCATTTGTCTATTTACTTTATTGTACCCAGGATCCATTACCATAAAAACAAGTTCAAATTCAAATTTATTATGTCTTTTTAATTCTTGAAAGAGCTTAGCCATCAACATAGAATCTTTTCCACCAGAAATACATACAGCAATTTTATCTCCAGGTTTTACTAATTCATATTGATTAATAGCCTTGCAAAAAGGTCTCCATAATTTTTTCTTATATTTTTTTTGAATACTCTTCTCTACTTCTTTTAAATACTCCAAATTATCCATCTTTTATCCTCACTTTCTCTATTTATAAAAACAAAATTTATATCTAAAGTCAAATATTTTCCAATAATTCACATAAAAAGTTCAAATTCAATTCATATTGATATATAAAATGATAGCGAGGTGATAATTATGGCTGAAAGATTTAAATTCAACGATGAAGAAGAAAATATAGATGAAAACGATAATCAACAAGATGATTTAGAAAAAGAATACTATGATAATACTGATTATTCCTATACAAAAAGTAAAAATAAAAAAAGACCTAAAACAAAAAAGGTAACAAGAAAGAAGACAAAAACGAAAGTGAAAAAGAAAAAAAATGGACGTTCTAAAATTTCTACTTTCCTTATCACGTTACTTATTTTACTTTTAATTGCTGGTGCAGGAGTTGGTGGCTATTTTGCATATGAACATTATCAAGATCAACAAAAACAAATTAATCAATTAGAAAAACAAGTAGATCAACAAAATAAAACAAAAACAGACAAGTCAACATCTACAAAAAAAGAAACCCAACAAGAAAAATCTTCTTCATCTAAAAATGAAGAAAGTACATCAAGTGATAATACAACAAACAGCGATGAAAGTGATTCATCACAAAATACAACCGATGATTCTTCATCAAATGAAAATACAAATTCAGATTCAACAACTGAAACAGAATAAAAAAACTTGGCATTTGCCAAGTTTTTAAATTTGATCTAAAGCTTCTTTTAAATCAAATAAGATATCATCAATATGTTCTGTACCAATTGATAAACGAATTGTATTAGGTTGAATTCCAACATCAGCTAATTCTTCTTCTGTTAATTGTGAATGTGTAGTTGTTGCTGGATGAATAACTAATGATTTAACATCAGCGACATTAGCAAGTAATGAGAATACTTGTAAATTATCAATAAATTTATGAGCTTCTTCTACGCCACCTTTAATATTAAAAGTAAAGATTGATCCTCCACCATTTGGAAAATATTTTTCATATAAAGCATGATCTGGATGATCTGGTAATGAAGGATGATTTACTTTTTCTACTGCTGGATGTTGTTGTAAGAACTCAACAACTTTTTTAGTATTTTCATTATGACGATCAATTCTTAAAGATAATGTTTCTGTACCTTGTAATAATAAGAATGCATTGAATGGAGAAATTGTAGCTCCTGTATCTCTTAATAAGATTGCTCTAATATAAGTAACGAAAGCAGCTGGGCCTGCAGCTTCAGTAAATTTCACTCCATGATAACTTGGGTTAGGTTCACTGATCCATGGATAACGTCCACTCTTAGCCCAATCATAAGTACCACCATCAACAATGACACCGCCTAAACTTGTACCATGACCACCAATAAATTTAGTAGCACTATGAACAACGATATCAGCACCATGTTCAATTGGTCTAAATAGATATGGTGTACCAAATGTATTATCAACAACAACTGGTAATCCATGTTTTTTAGCGATTGCACTAATTGCATCGATATCAGGGATATCACTATTAGGATTTCCTAAAGTTTCTAAATAAATTGCTTTTGTGTTTTCTTGAATTGCATCTTCAACTTCTTGTAAATTATGAGCATCTACGAAAGTAGTTGTAATTCCATATTGAGTAAATGTATGTGCTAATAAGTTAGAAGTTCCCCCATAAATTGTTTTTTGAGCAACGATATGTTCACCTTGTCCTGCTAAAGCTTGAATAGTATAAGCAATTGCAGCTGCTCCAGAAGCAACAGCTAAACCTGCTACCCCACCTTCTAAAGCGGCAATACGATCTTCAAATACACCTTGTGTAGAGTTTGTTAAACGTCCATAGATGTTCCCCGCATCTGCTAATCCAAAACGTGCTGCAGCATGTGCACTATTTTTAAATACATAAGATGTTGTTTGATAAATAGGTACTGCTCTTGCATCTGTTGCTGGATCTGGTTGTTCTTGTCCTACATGTAATTGTAATGTTTCAAATTTAAATTTTCTATCTTCTCTTTTAGTTACTGCCATTTTAATTTCCTCTTCTTTCTTTTGTATAAATATTATATATTGTTTTATGAATAAATGAAACTATTTACACATTCGTCCGTTACGGAAATTATGTCTTAATTCTTCAATCATTTAAATTCCCCTATCTAATCTTGAATTAAAGGTGTTGATAAATAACGATCTCCACCATCTGGTAATAAGACGACAATTGTCTTCCCTGCATTTTCTTCTCTCTTGGCTAGTTCTTTGGCTGCATATAATGCTGCTCCTGATGATATCCCTACTAAGATTCCTTCTGTCTTTGCCATTTCTTTCCCTGTCGCAAATGCAT
>NZ_JAJDKA010000044.1:0-25247 GCF_020589945.1 Faecalibacillus sp. MSK20_93
AATATTTTAGAGGGAATACTGATTCCACATCAATATCCCCCTTAATAATTTAGAGCGAATTTCGCTAAAGCACTCGATTATTTAGAGCGCCACTTAATTTTGCTCCCAGCTTTTCTTTATTGTTTTGATGAAGTCGTTCAATGATACTTGTTTTTGCTATCTGCTTACATAATGTGCATACTTGTCACTTGTGTTCTGATATATCTGTCCCTCTTATTGCCTAAACTCATATTAAGGGTGTGATATATCCAAGTGCAATAGCCTTGTTATAGGCTTCGATAGCATTTTTAGCCCCCAGCTTATCATAGATGCTTTGGATATGGTTGTAAAGTGTCCGTTCACTGATATACAGTTCTTGCGCTATTTCATGCTTTGTTTTCCCTGTTCCAATCGCCTTAATAATTTCCGCTTCACGATCTGTCAGGGGATCTAATAAAGGGGGCGTAGTGGATTTGTGACCTTTACTAATAGCTGTAAGTTTTTTTACCAGCTCATCAGCAGAAGCCGACTTGTCAATATAACTTACAGCACCTCTTTTAAGTGCCTCCTGTCTATAAACCGGCATATCATAAGAGGATAGCATAGCCACTTTTGTTTTTGGCTTTTTGTTATATATTTTTTCTATCAGGTCAATGCCAGAATTCTTTGACTGATCTCTTAGGTTAACATCCAATAATACAATGTCCCATTCGTCTACGGAAAGAATATTCCAAAACTCTGTTTCATTACTTACATAGTGACAGATTGAGATTGCGTCCCAATCTTCCAGAAGTTTGCTTAAACTCTCTCCAAATATCCTGTGGTCATCAAATAGTAATATCTTCATTTTTTCTCCCCAAAACTGCCGTTGCAGTTAAAATACCATCTTTTTCTAAATA
Source organism: Faecalibacillus sp. MSK20_93 (assembly GCF_020589945.1). Classification (NCBI taxonomy): domain Bacteria; kingdom Bacillati; phylum Bacillota; class Erysipelotrichia; order Erysipelotrichales; family Coprobacillaceae; genus Faecalibacillus; species Faecalibacillus sp. MSK20_93. The sequence continues at coordinate 879 of NZ_JAJDKA010000044.1, forward strand.
CTGAATGTTACCGCCATTCCCATTTATCAACACCGTTAAGAACAGCATACCACCTTTAGAAGAAAGAATGTTTTCAATGTCATTCGATTTCGCGCCGTCATTTTGACAGGTAATTACGAGTTTACTTTCTTCATTTAACGCGATTTCCAAATGGATAAAAGAAGCGGCAGCGTGTTTATAAACATTGTTGACAAGCTCTTTGATTATCTGCATAGTCTGTTCCAAACTGTTATCTTTTTTCAAAGCAATCCTTGCTTCGCTGTCAATGGTAAAATCTATAAATATATTTTTCTTTGGGTACAGCTTCTTAATGGCGTCAAGCATATATTCAATATGTTCCCATGAAGCATACCCCGAAAAGATATTAGACGAATAGAAATTCATCATATTTCTTATTCGCAGTTCCAAATCAGATAATATCCTTTTTGTTTCATCAATAGCTGGTGAGCGAAGCGACAGAAGATTTTTGGCACCTCCAATATCTTGAAGCACATCGTTGTGAAGTAGCATTGAAAAATCTTCCCTCTCACTTGCAATATAGTTCGTTAATTCATAATACTTTGTCAGCTCGTTGTAACGAGCTTCCATGTCGCCAAGATGAATGACAGCAAAGGCCTCAAATAAAAGCATTATAAGCTGAAAAAACACATTGACTTGCAGGGTGGACAAATCAAAGCAATAAAGTACGATTGTAAGCAAAGGAATCATGAAAACAAGGACATATCTTGCTTTCCTCTGGGCAATCGGAAGAATATTAACCTGTTTCAAATTTATATATTTATAATCAAGGAAAATTCCCACGAACATTCCAATTAACATAGTTATCGCAGGTAGAATTCGGAAATTGAAAAACGACAGTATGATAGACGCAATTCCAAACAGCAAGCGAACCATTTTTCCCCGGCTTGCGTCAGTTCTTACCAGCATTATTCCGATAATCAATGCAAAAACCAGAAATGCACCCGTGTATAAGGTGGAAAATCCATCATACATCAGCGCCGCAATAAAGGAAACAGAAAGCAGGTTCCAGCCACATTCGGATATTGTTGCTTCTCGCCGTGATGTCATTACATGAAGATAGAGCAGATTGAAATAACAAAGCAAGACGGCAATCGACAATAAGTTGATGACTCCATCATTCGCAATCCCTTTATGTATTCTATCCAATATAACCCATAAAGTCACAATACCCGCATGAAGAAACAGATACGGATAGAAGCGTTTATCCTGCATAGACCCCCCTCCTTTCAGCTAAAATTCATTATGTTAGTAATATGATGATACGATCCGTTCTTTAGTCATCAGACATAAACCACACGCAGTCAAAACTATTATACTCACTGGAGAAAATAGTAGCAACACCCACACATTATTCGTTTTCATAAATATCCCACATTTTAAGACAACCAGCAAAATATGAAGCAGTGTTGCAAAGATAGGAATACTCTTAAACCAGTTCATATTTCTAATCCAGAGAATCAAAACATTTATAAATGCCGAATACAATATGCTAAGGATCAGAAAATAGGTGCCTAATAACAAGATAAGGTTTGGCAGGCGAATGGAAATTATCAAAAGTAGAGGAAACAAAAGGATCAGCGTTCCAATCCATAGTGATAGCAGATTCTCCTTAACAATACTTGAGATTTTAATACCATTAGCAAGTTTCCATTCTATTCTCTTTGTGATTTTTTCTTGCTGCAACATATCCTTGCTTATTTCTCCGGCAAAAAAGATAAATAAGCACAGGTATCCATCAAGCATAAAATACTTTATATCAACGCCAAATACAATGTTTTCTGAAATATCCCCAAAGTTCATCAGAGAGATCATGCCGAAGATAGCTGCTACCGCACTCATAAATATAAAATTCCAGTTCAATACCCTTTTAAGGTTTAATGTTATCAAACCCATTCGCCATCCCTCCTGATGACTGTTTCGTTGCTCATGTGCCGAGCCTTAAAGAAACTTAATAGTGCAAACATCATGCAAAGTGCAACATCAACCACAATAATCAAATAGTCAATTCCTATATGATGTTGATTCACAAACTCTGTAATTCGTTCTGCCGACATCGCAATCAAATAAACCAGTGCAAAATTACCAAAGAACAGAACATTTTTGAACAGTTTTACTCGTTTTACATCCAGTACAATGATATTCAAAGCGACAATCTCACAAAAACTAAGTACAAGAATACTAAGATAAACGCATACGATCCGCCCAAAGCTCATTGTCCAGTCGGTAAAGTAATAGCAACTCATAAAAACAAAGAACGGGATAATACCAGAAAATCGGAAAATCTGTATCGAATACTGTTTTATAATCTCTTTTACTGCAATTCCAGAAGCTGCAAAAAATTCAATTCTCCGGCTTAACTTATCCTTTGCTGTCAAATCTACAATCATAGCACCGGATTGCAGGGAGGTAAGACCAAAAATAACCGCATAGAGCATTAGGACTAAATAATCATCTCCCTTAGACTGCAAGGTGTCCATCTGCATTGCAAAGCTCATAAAAATCGCCAGAATGGCAACAATCGCAGTATCAATTAGGAGGCTTTTACTTCTGGTAAGATAGTAGCCTGCGCCTTTTCCCATGTTACTCATGCCGATTGCCCTCCTTAATAAAGATTTCTTCCAATGATTGTCCTTGCATTTCTTGAATACCCTTATCAAACAGCAATCTGCCATTTTTAATCATAGATACATCATCAGCGCACTTTTCAATCTCGCTAAGGTCATGTGAAGTGATAATAACCGTTTTTCCGTCAGCTTTTAGAGCCTCTATCAAACTACGGATTTCTACTCTGGATATGGGGTCTACACCCGATGTTGGTTCATCCATGAGCAGAATATCCCGTCCCATCATAATCACAATCAAAAGGGACAGTTTTCTTTTCATTCCTTTAGAATAAGTGCTAACACGCTTTCCTAAATGCTCGGTCAATCCTAATTGCGTACAATAGCCGTCTGAACGATCATTTATTTCAAATCCAAAGTATTTCCCAAAAATTCTCAAATTTTCAAGACCAGTCTGTTCTTCATACAGATAGTCATTTTCAAGCTCCATTGCATATTTCCCTGCAATGTTGATTGTCCCTGCATTTGGCTGGTATACCCCTGTAATCAAGCGTAGCAGTGTTGTCTTTCCAGAACCGTTCGGGCCAATAATCGCATGGATTGTATTTGCTTTTACATTCAGGCTAAAATTCTCAAACAAAACTCTGCCACCAAAACCTTTTTTTAAGTTCTTTACTTCAATCGCATTTTGAATCTCAGACATATTTTTTGCTCCTTTCATTTGGTGCTCCACCATATAGGTATAGTGTATAAAACGAAGAAGCATTTTGCATGAGTAATTACTGCAATTTCGATACTGCCATCAGGCAAATGTCACAGAAACCTCACAACGAGAAAAAAATTTAGTATTCTGTCAGTTCCACAATTACATTACTTTGCAGATACAGCCAGTCCGTAAATTCTTTCGGGCTGGCTGTTCCTGTTTTTACAGCCTTTTTTCTCTGCAAGGCTTCTTTCTTAAAGTCGGAAAAGGCAACCTGTATTTTTTCCAGACGGTCAGCCGGAAAGCCTGCGGTATTCTTTACTCGGTTTATTTTGTTGCGCCAGTTCTGGCATTCATTTTTATAAAGCAGGTCATAGTTGTTTTCTCTTGCCCTCTCGTCAAATTCCCGCTTGTTTTGAAGCGCCTGTACTTTTCGGCACTTGTCGCTGCACAGCTCATACCGCTGGCTCTTTGCCAGAAAATATTTCCCGCAGACCTTGCACTGCCGGAAGCAAAGCCCCCAGTCATTCAGCCTGTTCAGATAATAGGTAATCAAGGGGTAGAGGGACGCATAGGCAGACACACATTCTTCTGTGCGCCGGTTGTCCGGGAACCAGAGGTCAAGCCGGGTATCTTCTGACGGTGCGCCTTTGAAATAAAGGCTGCCAGCTTGAAATTGTTTCGGTTTTCCTGTCTCCCTGTCAAAGCTCATGGTTTCGTTTTGGAATACCCCGGTCAGGCTGCTCATTTTATCCATGAAGCGGTCACAGGCAGCGTTACGGTCACGAGGTTCTCTGGCAAGCAGATAGCTGTTCCAGATACGGAACGCCACATACATTTTCAGAGGGTCGTTGCTAAGATATTTCTCCCAAAGAAATTCGCTTGCCGCCTGCTCCAGCTCCGGCTGTTTCCAGCGGTTGGAGTGGAGAGCTTGCCGCAGCGGAGAAAGCCCGTATAAGTTCCAGTCTCTGTCCGTGTCACGCTCAAAGTTTATCAAAAAAGTTCCCAGTGGGCGTGTCATATCACAAAGCACCTCTGCGTTTTGGCCCCCGTTCAGACGGAAGCGGATCTGCTGTTCTTCCCCAATCAAAATCCGCTCTTTCATTTTCTTCCTGTCCAGCGTCAGGACAAACAAAATCCTCTCAAAACATGGCTCATGCCGTATAAACTGATTCTCCATCCCTATCCCCTGCCTTTGTCTATGGTAATTATATAATTTAGTTATATCCGTTACACTCATGGTATCGCAGAATCATTGTTTTGTCAAGGATAGTACGCTATGATGATTGCGGTTGGTAATTTCGTACCGCACAGTACCTTGACAAGTGAATGACCGTCCAAAAGGGATATGACCGGCAGGAGAAGTGACGCATTCGGCGCACCAATGCAGGGAAACACCGCAGGAATGGGGCAGGAAAACGGCTTTTGGGGAGAACGGCAACAGGAAGCATTTTAACCTATTTGATTTATGGGAGGAACAGAATGAACGATAAAAAGAGATTGAACAGCTACGAGGATTTACCGCTGGTTCTGGATGTGGCGGACATTCAGCGGATTATGGGAATTTCAAGAGCGAGCGCCTATGAGCTGGTACACACACCCGGCTTTCCAGCGTTCCGCAGGGGCAGACTTATCAAGGTCAGCAAAATTGCTTTCTTTGAATGGATGGCAAAAGGCTCCGAAACCGTACCGGGAAGCGACAAATAAGCGTGAGGTATCATTCCCTGACTTGCAATACTGCCGCACTTTCCAAAGGGGCATACAGAGGGAAAAAAACTTAAAAATGATACCGAGACGCTACATCAAAACAGCCTATCTGCGTACATCAGATAGAAACGGAGAAAGGAGCCGGTTATGGCAAGAATGAGTAACAAGCGGCGGTTGGAATGGTCTTTCTTCTTAAATGACCGCAGCCGTATCACTTACAACGAACTGTGCCGGAAATGCCAGCACGAATGTAAACAGAGCTTCCGGGCGGTTGTGGTTGACTGCCCGAAGTATCTTTCCAAGCGTTCCAAGAAAAAGGACAAGACTGCCGGAAACGGCAAAATCCCTTAGGAACTAAGGGCGCACTTCTATACATAGTCTAAAGACCATGTATCGTGCGTCCTGCGGAGCTTACCTCTGCCGCTGATAAAATCAGCAATCCGAGGTCTGCGTTCGCTTCGCTCCGACAAGGTGGCTACACCCCCTTGCGCCGCTAAAGCGGCTATCCCCTGTGTACCCGCCGCAAAGAGAAATCCGCTCTGCGGTTTTCCCTTTTCATCGGGTTTTATAGAAGCACTGACACACGGACTGTCTGCGGATGGTCTTTCTTTATCTTATCAGCAAAGGATGTGAGAACATGGAAAAATCTTTGGAACAGTTGAAGCAGGAATATGAAAAAACCACTGTCCTGCTGGAACAGGAAAAACGGAAAATGCAGCGTTTGAAAAACCGGCAGGCGTATCTGGAAAGCGGTTCCCGGAAACAGAGGACGCACCGGCTGATTACCCGTGGGGCAGCTATTGAGAGCATTGCACCACAGACAAAGGAGCTGACCGAAGCGGAATTTTATTCCCTCATGGAAAGCATTTTGAATCTGCCGCAGGCGGAGCATTTCATCCGGTCTGCCACAGAGAACCACGCCCGTATTTCCGGGCAGGAGAAAGGCGGTGACTAAGGATAGCACTTTATCATTTTTCAATCGCACAGATCAAGCGCAGCGCCGGTCAGAGCGCCATTGCCAGCGCAGCCTATCGAGCCGGGGAGCGTCTTTACAGCAGCTACTATGGAGAAGTCAGCGACTACACCAAAAAGGGCGGCGTGATCGCTTCGGAAATCATGCTGCCGCCCCATGCGCCGGAAATATATCTTGACCGGGCGACCCTCTGGAATGCTGTGGAGAACTGCGAGAAACATCCAAAAGCACAGCTTGCCTATTCCTTTGATATTGCCATGCAGAATGAATTGACGCTGGAAGAAAACATGGAGCTGGCGAGGAAGTTCGTACAGGAGCAGTTTGTGACAAAAGGCATGATTGCCGACCTTGCTTTTCACAGCCCGGAGAAAGAGGACGGCGGCATCCCTAACCCGCATTTTCATGTGATGACAACCATGCGCCCTTTGAACCCGGATGGCACATGGGGACAAAAACAGCGTCGGGAATATCTTCTTGATGAAGATGGAAACCGAATCCGGGATAAAAACGGCGATTATATGTTTAACGCTGTCCATACAACAGACTGGCATGAGCCGGAAACGCTGGAACACTGGCGGGAGCAGTGGGCGGCTGCCGTTAATACAAAATTTGAGGAAAAAGGGCTGGATGTGCGTATCGACCACCGTTCCTATGTGCGGCAGGGGCTTGACCTGATACCTACTGTCCACGAGGGAGCTAATGTCCGGCAGATGGAAGCAAAGGGCATCCGCACCGAGAAAGGGGAACTGAACCGCTGGATTAAAGCCACCAACCGGCTCATGCAGGATGTGAGGAAGAAGATCAAAGCCCTGTTTGTCTGGATGGCAGAGGTAAAAGAAGAACTTTCCAAACCGCAGACACCGAGCCTTGCCGACCTGTTGATCGCTTATTACAACCAGCGCAACGCAGGGGCATGGAGCAATAAAGCCAGAACCGGAAACTTAAAGCAGTTTGCCGAAGCCGTCAATTATCTGACGGAAAACAAGCTGCTCACATTAGAGGATTTGCAGGAGCGTCTTTCCTCTGTCAACGAAGAATTTGAAGCATTAAGCGGCTCCATGAAAAAGAAATCTGCCAGGATAAAGGAATTGCAGGAATTGATACGGGAGGGCGAGAATTACCAGCGGCTAAAACCTGTCCATACGGAATTGAACAATATCAAGTTTAAGAAACAGAGGGAGAAATTTGAAACATCCCACGATGCGGAGTTACGGCTGTTTTATGCCGCCCGCCGTATTCTGAAAGAAAAACTGGACGGAAAACCCATTGCCCTGAAAGCATGGAAACAGGAATACGCACAGTTAAAAACAGAGTATGCCGAACTGTCTCCGCAGCACAAGCCACTCCGGGAGGAAGTCATACGGCTGCGGCAGGTGCAGAACGCCGTAGATACCGCACTGCGCCGGAGGGAGCAGCCACAGGAAGTACAGAGAAAGAAACATGAGATGGAGCTATGATATAACCGGCAGCTTTACCGCTACCGGTATTTTTACGGAGGGAGCATTTGAATGTATTTGAAGCGGTGAAACAGTCTGTTACCACACGGCAGGCTGCTTCATTCTATGGAATCCGGGTGGGGAGAAACGGCATGGTCTGCTGTCCATTCCACAATGACCGCACGCCCAGCATGAAAGTGGACAGCCGCTTTTACTGCTTCGGCTGCGGGGCTTCCGGGGATGTGATCGACTTTGCCGCTTTGCTGCATGGATTGGGGAAACGGGAAGCTGCGGTCAGGCTTGCGGAGGACTTCGGCGTTTCCTATGAGAAATCCGGCAATGCGCCGCCAGATAGGAAGCGTCACAACAGGTCACAGCCCCGGCAAAAATCAGCGGAGCAGAGATTTCAGGAAACGGAACGGTATTGTTTCCGGGTGCTATGCGATTATCAGCGCCTGCTGGAGCATTGGAAAACAGCATACGCCCCACAGCCGCAGGATGCCATCTGGCATCCTCTTTTTGTGGAAGCGTTGCAGAGGATAAGCTACACAGAATACCTTTTGGATATTTTGTTATACGGAGAAATAGAAGAAAAAGCGGCATTGATCGCCGCACAGGGAAAGGAGGTGCTGCGGCTTGAACAGCGAATTTCAGAGCTTGCCGCCGGAAACGCAGGAAGCGGTCAAAAGGACGATGGACACAATGGAACCGGCGCAGACACCGGAAGAAATCCGGGAGACATTAGAGGGGACGCAGAAAGGCGGCGTGAAGAACAGCATCCGAAACTGCCTGACGGTGTTCCAGCGTGACCCGCTGTTTCGCGGGGCGCTGCGTCTGAACCTTTTGACGGAGCAGATTGACATTGTGAAGCCGCTGGGCTGGGAGCGCACCAGTACCACGCTGACCGACATGGACATGAACTACCTGCTTTTGTATCTGGAAGAAAATTACGGGCTTATCAGCGAGAAAAAGGTGCAGAGCGCCATCAAGATTGTTGCCAATGAAAACCGCTACCATCCGGTCAGGGATTACCTGAACAACCTGCAATGGGACGGCACAGAGCGCATCCGTTATGCCCTGCATCACTTTCTGGGAGCCGATACGGACGAATACACTTATGAAGCCTTGAAACTGTTCCTGATGGGAGCCATCCGGCGGGTATTCAGACCGGGGAGCAAGTTTGAGGTCATGCTCTGTCTGGTTGGTGGTCAGGGAGCCGGGAAATCTACCTTTTTCCGGCTGCTGGCAGGCAGGGACGAATGGTTTTCAGACGATTTGAAGAAGCTGGACGATGAAAATGTGTACCGCAAGCTTCAAGGGCATTGGATTATCGAGATGTCGGAGATGATCGCCACAGCCAACGCCAAGAGTATTGAGGAAATCAAGTCATTCTTAAGCCGCCAGAAAGAAACCTACAAAGTGCCGTATGAGACACATCCGGCAGACCGGCTGCGGCAATGTGTATTTGGAGGGACGACCAACCGGCAGGACTTTTTACCCCGTGACCGCACCGGCAACCGGCGCTTTCTCCCCGTGACGGTGTACCCGGAACGGGCGGAGGTTCACATACTGGACGATGAAGCGGCGGCGAGGGCGTATATCGAACAGATGTGGGCGGAAGCCATGACGGTTTACCGCAGTGGGAAGTATAAGCTGTCATTCAGCATGGAAATGAACCGATACCTGAACGCCCATCAGCAGGACTTCATGCAGGAGGACACACAGGCTGGCATGATCTACGCCTATTTGGAGGACTACACCGGCGACAGGGTATGTTCCAAGCAGCTTTATGAGGAAGCGCTGGGGAACTTAAATTCCCCGGCAGACTGGGAGACACGGGCAATCTGCGAGATTATGAATACCGGCATTGCGGGCGGCATCATACAGGGCTGGGCAGCCTACAAAAGCCCGAAGCGGTATAAGAAATACGGTTCTCAAAAAGGCTGGGAGCGTGTCAACCAAGACCCGCCGGAGGGGGACGGTTTTCAGGAAATCACGGAAGAAGAAGCCCGGCAAATGGAACTGCCATTCTGAAAAGCCACCGGTTGACAGTTTGGTTAACGCTTCGGTTGACAGCCGGTTGACGGGGAAAAGCCTGATATTTGGGGCATTTCTCTCCTTTGTCAACCATGTCAACCAAGAAATCAAAGAAAAAGTAAAAAGTAATCATAGAGCGCCTATGGATTGTTTTCAAAGTCTTTTCTGCCGGTTGACACAGTTTGGTTGACATGGAGACAGTCTGCGGCTGTACACCTGCCTGACATTCCCTTGTCGGGCATATTTCATTTATGGAGGTAACTGCCTATGGCAAAAAGCAAAAACGAGAGCAATAACAAAAACAGCGGCACCCTGCTTACCGAAAAAGACGGCACCCAGTATTTTGTCATGGGGAAAGTCCGTATCAAAGTATCGGAGCATTTCGCACAGGATGGGAAGCCGCTTGACAGTCTGCTGGAAGATGTGATCCAGCACGCTGCCGCCGCTTCCTGAAAAAATACGGAATAACGACTGTCAATCAGCCCACGCTTATGATATACTTGTACCAGCGAGTATTGTATAAGCGTGGGTTGTTTCTTTTAGAAGGAGGATTTTTAACCGTGAAACAACCATACAATACAACGATTTATAACACTGCACTATATTTGAGATTGAGCCGTGACGATGAATTACAGGGGGAAAGCGGCAGTATCCAGACCCAGCGCATGATGCTTAGGCAGTATGCCGCAGAGCATGGGCTGACCGTTGTAGACGAGTACATTGACGATGGATGGAGCGGGACAAATTTCGAGCGTCCAAGTTTCCAAAGGATGATTGATGACATCGAGGACGGGAAAATCAACTGCGTTGTCACAAAGGATTTATCCCGTCTGGGAAGAAACTATATCCTGACCGGTCAGTACACGGAAATCTATTTCCCCAGCAAGGGAGTACGCTACATTGCCATCAATGACAATGTGGACACCATCAACGGAGAAAGCGAGCTTGCCCCGTTCTTAAACATCCTGAATGAAATGCACGCCCGACAGACCAGCAAAAAGGTCAAGGCTGCCATGCACACAAGATTTGCCAATGGCGCACACTATGGAGCCTATGCACCGCTGGGCTATGTAAAAGACCCGGACAAAAAAGGTCATCTTCTGATCGACCCGGAAACACGCTGGATTGTAGAGAAGATTTTTGACCTTGCCGTACACGGGAGGGGTGCCGCCAGCATTACACGGATTCTGGTGGAAGAAAAAGTACCTACCCCCGGCTGGCTGAACTATGAAAGATATGGGACTTTCGCCAATATCTACGCCGGTGCGCCCGCAGAAAAAGCCTATGCGTGGACGATAGCACAGGTCAAGAGCATTTTGAAAGAGGAAACCTACATCGGTCACAGCGTTCACAACAAGCAGAGCAACATTTCATTCAAGAACAAGAAAAAGGTGCGGAAGCCGCAGGAAGAATGGTATCGTGTGGAAAATACCCACGAAGCCATCATTTCCGAAGAAGTGTTCCAAAAAGTTCAGGAGCTGATTGCAAGCAGACGCAGACGACAGAAGAATGGCACAACGCAGATATTTTCCGGGCTGGTAAAATGTGCGGACTGCGGATGGTCATTGGCTTATGGTGTAAACAGCCAGAACAAAAATCCCTATGCACACTACCATTGCAGTAAGTACGGACAGGGATTACGCCAGTGTTCCATGCACTATATCCGCTATGATGTACTGTATGCCTATGTGCTTGCAAGACTGCAATACTGGTCTATGATGGTACAGAAAGACGAGGACAAGCTGCTGAAACGGCTGCTCAATGCCAGCGACAGGGAAAGAAACTCTGCGAAGAAAAAGCAGGCTGCGGAGCTGAAAAAGGCAGAGAAGCGTAAAGCCGAGGTTGACGGGCTGTTTGCTAAAATGTATGAGGACTGGTCTGCCGGACGCATAACCGAGTATAACTTCAATATGCTGTCCGAGAAGTACCAGAACGAGCAAAAGGAACTTGAAACAAAAATAAGACAGCTTCACGAAACGATGGAAGCCGCCGTACAGACCGCAGCGGATGCTGAAAAGTGGATTGCCCTAATGAAACAGTATGTCAACCCTGTGGAGCTGACCGCCGAACTTCTGAACACTCTAATTGAAAAAATAACCGTCCACGAAGCTGTCAAGGGCGAGGACGGAAGTCGTGAGCAGGAAGTAGAAATCTACTACCGCTTCATCGGCAAAATCGACTGACCTTTCTTTTTTACCCAACAATATCTTTAATTAAGGGAAACGGGTATATGTTTACCGGATGTCTCTGTTTATCTAGAATTATGTAAAATACTAGATATAAGTATTAATGAGTTTCTGGCTGGCGAAGATATACCTAAAGAAACAATTGAACAAAAAGCAGAAGAAAATATTATTCAGATTACAAAAGATAATAAAAACAAACAAAAGTATCTAAAGAAAATTATAAGATTATTAATAGTTATGCTTGTTGTTTTCATATTTATTACAAGCATATTTATCTACAAAAAATTAACACAACCACAAAACTATATAGAACCTTATTTAGAAAAAAGCACAGAAATGCAAACGGCAAATATGCTTTCTAGTCGTCCAGGGAATATTTTGTTATTTCATTATAATTCAAAAAAGAATTATGATTCATTAACTATGTATTTAACCCAATATCAAAAAGGTAAAAAGATATCTGATAAAGAAATCTGTACATTTTATAATAATCCTTCAAAAGGAACAAATACCGGAAATATTGCTTTATTAGTTGATTATGAAGCTTCTACTTTGAAGATTATAGATGCTTTTGAAGATGGGTATTATGTAGCTGAAGGTATTTCATTTTTAGAAAACATTAGTAACTATGATGTTTGGGATTATGATAAAATTGAAGAAAAAACATCTATTAAATATAGTAAAAAACAAATGTTAGTGGCATTATCTTATGGAAAAAATCATGTCACATCTCTTCCTATAAAAGGGTTAGAAACAAACAAAAAGATAAAGAATGATTATACATGTATTCTTTCAATTAAGTTTAAGTAAAAACGTCATCACTTGGATGACGTTTTTTAAAAATCAAATTTATTCTTTTTCTTCATAACAATAAAGACAGTTATACAAATAAGAGCAGATAAAATAGAACCAAGAGCGGGTGTAAGTCCCATTGGTAGTAATGTTTCAGGGAAAAGTTTAGAAGTAATATAAGCTCCTGGAACTCTTATAAGGATTATGGAAATTACATTATGAATAAAGGAAATAATGGAATAACCATAAGCTGTAAAGAATCCACTAAAACAAAAATGAATAGAAGCAAAGACACAATCTAAAACATATCCTTTTAAATATTGACTACCATACATAATAACTGCAGCTTCACTTGTAAATAACGAAAGAATTTCCTTGGAAATAAATTGACAAGTAAGCGCAAAGAAAATTCCAAATCCTAAAGCAATAAAGCATCCATAGCGTAAAGTTTGTCTTGCTCTTTGATGTTGTTTTGTTCCAACACATTGTGCACAGATTGCCGAGATGGCAGATAACATACTTGATGGTACTAAGAATAAAAAGCTAATGATTTTTTCTACAACACCAACTGCGGCGGCAATATCAACGCCACGGCTATTAGCAATAATCGTAATAATGATAAATGAAATTTGAATCAAACCATCTTGCATAGAAATAGGAAAACCAATTTTAAAGATATCTTTAATAATCTTTTTATGTAATTTAAAATGGTGTCTATGGATGACAATCAATTTTCTTTTAATAATTGCAAATAAAGCAACAATTACACTAATAAGTTGTGAAATCACTGTCCCAAATGCTGCTCCAACGGCATGCATATTGAAATAACCAATGAAAATAAAATCTAACACGATATTAAAAAAACAAGCAACTGCCACAAAATACATAGGACTTTTAGAATCCCCTAATCCTCTAAAAATAGAACTAATAATATTGTAAGCAGTAATAAAAGGAATACCGATAAAACATATTTTTAAATAAATCGTTGTTTCTTGAATCGCTTCTACAGGTGTAGACATAATAGAAACAATCGGATTAATAAAGAATAATAAAATCAAAGTAACGATCAGAGATAAAATCATAAAGATAATGATTGTATTTCCTACAGTCATCCTTTTTTCTTCTTCTTTTCTTTCACCAACATAACGACCAATCATGACCGTTGAACCCATTGCAATTCCTACAAGCATAACAGTAATCATATGCATGACCTGACTTCCAATAGAAACCCCTGATAAAGAAGCAGCTCCATTGTATTGACCGACAATAAATAAATCAGCCATGCCATAGAATGTTTGTAAGAAATTAGCAAGTAAAAATGGTAATGAGAAAGTAATAATATTTTTTAAGGCACTGCCTTTTGTTAAATCTTTTTGCATAACATCAACTCCTTGCTTTGTATTATATAGGATAAATGTTAAAAGATAAAACGAAAAAAAATGCTTAATCTAGCACTTTTTTTCATGTATATGTTGCAATAATAGATTTAAGTTCTCTGATTTATTTTGTTTTAAATAAACAAGATCTATTTTTTCAAGATCAGCAAAGTATTTACTAATATCCTCTAAATAGAACTGATCTCTGTTTTCTACTTCTTTTGTAGGAAGGATTGAAAAACCTCTAGATAGATTAAGTAAAAGAAGTTGTTTAGGGAATTCTTTAACGTATTCTACTTTATTAAAAGTTGTATGATAAATTTTATAAAGTTCATCTTTACATAATTGATGATAGTTTTGATCTGTTGCTTTTGTAATATAGGGAACAGATTGAATGACCTTTTCTATTGTATGATATTTATGAATCAGTTCTTTTGAACAAACAAGAGAAACGTTTTCTTTAGATAAGGTTGTTGTTTCAATTGGATTGTTTTTGTAGAAAGAGAGCATGCTTGGAGAAATTAACGCATCGAGTTGATGCGCTTTTAGGCCTTCCATCAATTCATTTTCTTCAAGATAAGAATAAGAAATAGAAAGATGTGGGTATTTCTTTTCAAAGCTTTCAAGAATTTCAAAGTCTGTAAAATCTGTTGTTTTCATGCCTATATGTAAAGTATTCGTTTGTTGAATATTTTGACATAAAGTTTGATAAGAAGCATAAATGTTTTTCATTCCTTCATAGAACTGTTTTCCTTGTTTAGTAAGAGTTAATGTTCTATGTTCTCTTATAAATAGCTGTGTTTGGAGTTCTTGTTCTAAGACAGCAATGTATTTAGACATGGTTGTTTGTCCAATATGACAAGCGTTAGCTGCTTGCGTAAAGTTTTTATATTCAACAGCTTTAAAGAAATAATGTATTCTATTTAGATCCATATTATCACCTCTTTCATTATAACAAAAAAAAGGAGCAATGAAGCTCCTTTGCTCAATATTTATTTACGTTTGAATAATGATTTTAAACCACGAGAGATTACTTGAAAGAAACTAAGAGAACGAACCATATTATTTGGATCAACATAATTTCTAACAGCTCTTAATGTCTTTTTATTATCTCTTGTCGAAAAGATAAAGTTTCCGTTGTTTTTCGTAACAACTGCAAAACGAGGAATCCATTTTCCTTTAAACATGACACTTGCCATGATTTCTGTTACTTCAGACCAAGGAATTTGAATATAATCATTGACGTTTTTATCATTGTAATATTCAAAAGCTTCATCCCCGACTAACACTTTACCATAGTTTGCCATTCCTAAATAAGAAGTAGCATTAATTGTTAAATCGACTTTTTTATTTAATGATTGTACCATATATTCCCTCCATAAATATTGAACTTTTTAAATTACATAATTCCAGCTAAACGAGCTAAGATACCAACGATAAATAATGCAACGATAATAACGATTGGTGAAACTTTTTTCTTTAATAACCAGCAGCAAAGTAATGTAAGTAATAATGCTGCAAGACCAGGAATTAATTGATCTAAGTTTTGTTGTAAAGTAGTAACTTTAATTTTATCTAATCCAGTAGCTCCAAGGGAAGCATATTGAGATAAAGCTGATTTAATACCTTCAGCCCCACCTTTGATTTGACTCCAATCAATATAAGCACCTTCAGATTGAGTAACTCTAGAAACAACAGGAGTAAATGAAATACTTACCCAACGTTGAACTAAAGAACCGATAATGAACATACCTAAAATAGAAGCACCTTGAGTAATTTTACCTAATAAACCACCAGATAAATCTTTTGCGATAGAAGTACCAACTTTATATCCAAATTCTTGAGTATACCAAATAAATGCCATACGGATAATATTCCAAGCAAAGAAGAATAATAATGGACCAACAATACTTCCACCTAAAGCAAGAGAAGCACCTAAAGCACCTAAGATTGGTCTTAAAGTGAACCAGAATACTGGATCTCCAACCCCTGCAAGAGGTCCCATCATACCAACTTTAACCCCTTGAATAGCTTGATTATTGATTTCAGCACCATTAGCTCTTTCTTCTTCTAAGGCTAATGTAACACCCATAACTGGAGCTGAAACATAAGGATGTGTATTATAGAATTCTAGATGTCTTTTTAAAGCATCTGCTCTATCTTGTGGATCTTTGTATAATTTTTTGATAGCTGGGATAATTGAATAACACCAACCACCATTTTGCATACGTTCATAGTTCCATGATCCTTGAAGGAACTGATGACGCCAAGCAACTGATAAACGATCTTTTTTAGTTAATTGAATTTTTTCTGCCATATTTCTTTCCTCCTTCAAGATTAATAGTCATTTAAAATATCACCTAATGGATCACCAGAACCAGTAGAACCACCATTACCAGAACCACCGTTTTCTTTTAATCCTAAGTAAATTAAAGCAATAGCAACACCTAAAGCACCTAAAGCGATTAATGTTAATTCGCTTAATGCAGCTAATACGAAACCGATAGCAAAGAATGGCCAAGTTTCTTTAGTTGACATCATATTAATAACCATTGCATAACCTACAGCGGCAACCATTCCACCACCAACAGTCATACCACCTGATAACCAAGCAGGCATTTGATTTAAAACACTAGTTACTGCTTCAGCAGGAACGATACATAGTGCAGCAGCAGGAACTGCGATTCTGACACCTTGTAATAAGATACCTAAAATTTGATAGATTTCAATTTTACGGTAATCACCTTTTTCAGCAGCACCATCCATTAAGTGAACTAATGGGATAGCGATTGTACGACAAATCATAGTTAAGAATAAACCAGCTACTGATAAAGGAATTGCAACAGCAATTGAAGTAGAGATAGCTGTTTGTGTATTAACAGTACCACCATTTAAACCTAAAACCATGATAATTGCAGAAGCAACAGAAGCTAAAGCAGCATCTGGAGCAACAGCAGCACCAACGTTTGCCCATCCTAAGGCAATCATTTGTAAAGAACCACCTAAGACAATACCTTCACTTAGATGTCCTGAAACTAAACCAATTAAAGTACACGCTACTAGTGGTTGATGGAATTGGAATTCATCTAAAATCCCTTCCATACCTGCTAATAATGCTACTAAAATAATTAACATAATAGTAATTGCAGACATTAAATTTTCCCCCTATTTCATATTTTGAAGTTCAGTCTTTGCTTTTTTAAGAAGACTGTCCATATTTTCTTTAGAATCAGCAGGTACTTTACGAACATCGAAAGTAACACCCATTTCTTTTAATTTTTCTAAAGTTTCAACATCTTTTTGATCCATAGCAATGGCTTTATTAACAACTACTTTACCAACTGAGTGAGCCATAGAACCAATATTTAATTCTTTAATATCAACGCCACCTTCAATAGCTCTTAAAGCATCTTGAGGAGTTTCAAATAACAATAAAGCTTTAGTAGCACCAAAACGAGGATCTTTAGCGACTTCAATCATCTTTTTGACTGGTACAACGTTTGCTTTAACACCTGGTGGTGCAGCTTGTTCAATCATTTGTTTACGTAATGCATCTTGAGATACTGCATCAGATACAACAATGATACGAGTTGGTTGAGTTGATTTTGTCCAAGTAGTAGCTACTTGACCATGTAATAAACGTGTATCAACACGAGCTAAGACATATTTAATATGTCCATCTCCAAGAACAGTTCCTTCAGGAATAGCCCCAGCAGGTGCTGGTTGTTCATCTTTTACTGCTTCTTCCTTTTTAGGTTCTAATTCTTCTGGACGAATGTTAACTCCGTCTCTAGCAACTTCACAGATATGAGTTGCGATTTCATGTGCGCTGTCAGTAGACATACGCATTGCATATGCTTCAATAAGCATTGGTAAATTTAACCCAGTAACGATTGCCCAATGATCTTCATGACCGTTAAGTAATAAGTTTGCTTGATTGAAAGGAGTACCACTCCATAAATCAACTAAGAAAAGAACTTCGTCTTGATTTTCAAAAGTGGAAATAGCTTCTTCCATTTTTGCTCTTAAATCATCAGGACCTTCACTTGGTTGTAAAGTCACAGCTTTTACATCTTTTTGTTCACCGAAAATCATAGAACCAGATTGTAAAATTCCATTAGCGAATTCACCATGACTTGCAAGAATAATTCCTACCATATTTTTCCTCCCTCTCTTTAATTAACATTGAATAACAAAAAAAGTAGGCCAACTATTTAAAAGAAGATACAATAAAGCTATTGCTCTTTTTTAAAATAGTTAATGCCTACTTAAAGTTACACACTATTGAATATTCAATTTAATTACAGTGGTATACTAACACCAAAAAATGTAAGCGTCAATCATTTTTTTGCATTTTTATGTTCTTTCATTATTTTTTAGAAGAAAAAATAATGAAAAGAATAAAATATAATATAAAACAATCACAATTTATCAATAAATAAAAAAAGGAGTGACCCCTAATTTTGAAATGCACTTGATAAAATTCTTTCCAAATGTAAAGCAAGATAACCAACTTCTGATTCTGGTAATTCTTTGTGAAGTACTTTTGATAAATTATCACACATTCTTATTGCTTGTTCATAAGCAAAAGGAAATTTATTTTTTGTAAATTCACTAATATCCATTTGTAATTGTTCATTAGTATTTAAACGAATGATTAGGAATTTAATATGATTCATTAAACGGGCATAAGAAATAGATTCAATATCAATTTTTACATTTAAATCCGTTTGTAATTTAATAATACTTTCATGAACAATACGAGCAGCTTCCATGGATTCTCCTACTTTATTAGAAGAAATTGCCGAGTGAATATGTAAAGTAATGAAACTTACTTCATCATTGTTGATTTCTTTATTAATAAAAGATTTAATAATTTCTTTTGATTTTAAAGCAACTTCATATTCATCAGGGAAAAGAAGTCGTATATCATAAGTAAATGGATTACTAGGCATGATATTTTCATCCATACGTTTGATTGTAAAATGAATATGATCAGCAAGTGGAATAAGAATATCATGATTTACTTTTTGAAATTTATTAGTTGCTTCTTTGATGATTTCAGCCGCAATTTCTAAATAAACTGGATTAATATAATCAATAACTTTCTTTAATTTATCTTTGGCTTGATAGTTTTTTTGCATCATATATTTTTTAGCTTGAGGTGGAATTTCAAAATGATCATTTACTTTTTTACCAAAACCAATTCCTTTAGCCAAAATAATAATTTCATTATTACCTTCTTTAGCAAGAATGGTATTATTATTTAATATTTTTAAGACTTGATACATTTTGTTCACCTACTCTCTTATTTTTAAAACTGTTTCGCCACTTTTTTTATTTCCATAAATCTTTTCAAGAGACCCTTGTCCTTTGGTTACGATCATTAAAAGACAATCATCTACCGCATTTTCTTTAATATAATGCAAATCTGCATTCCATAAAAGATCTCCTTTTTTGACCTTTTGATTTATTTTAACAAGAAGTTCAAACCCTTGTCCATTTAATTTTACGGTATTAATACCAAAATGAATCAATAATTCCATCCCATTATCCAATTCTATACCAATAGCATGTTTTGTAGGATAAAGCATGGAAATCGTTCCATCACAAGGAGAAACCACTACACCATGAAGAGGGCGAATCATTAAACCATCCCCTAGAAGTTTATGGGCAAAGATATCATCACTACAATCTTCAATTGGTAAAACTTCGCCATCAACAATATTCCCAATTTCTAAATCTGTTGTATGATAAACAATTGTTTTTTCTTCATCATAAGCTTCAGGGACGTTTTCAAGATAATCATCAATCTTTGTTTTTAAAGAAGAAGCTTTAGGACCAAAA
Organism: Faecalibacillus sp. MSK20_93; assembly: GCF_020589945.1. Taxonomy (NCBI): domain Bacteria; kingdom Bacillati; phylum Bacillota; class Erysipelotrichia; order Erysipelotrichales; family Coprobacillaceae; genus Faecalibacillus; species Faecalibacillus sp. MSK20_93. The sequence goes on from NZ_JAJDKA010000044.1 coordinate 20,518, forward strand.
ATAATTTGAATTGCATTTCCTTGTAATAATACAGCTGCAGCCCCTGCTTGTTTTAAAGAAGCTTCACTTACTAATTCAGGTTCTTGTAAGGTTGCACGTAATCGTGTAATACAACAATCTAGATCTGTAAAGTTATGGCGACCACCTAATCCTTTAAGAATCATTTGAACTTGAGGATCAATTAAGGATTGATCAAAAGAATAATCCATTTTCTTTTTATTAAAAATCGTTAATTTATTATCATCTTCTCTTCCTGGTGTTTTTAAATCAAATTTCTTAATTAAAAAACGGAATGAAAAATAATATAGGAAGAAATAAATAAGCCCAAAGATTACAATAAAAATCCAATGAGTTTTACTATTGCCTTGTAATACCCCAAAAACAAGAAAATCAATCAAACCACAAGAAAAAGTAAAGCCAATTGTCACTCTTAAAGCTTGTGCTAAAACAAAAGCCGTACCCGCTAAAAAGACATCCACTACAAATAACATAGGTGCTACAAAGATAAAAGTGAATTCAATCGGTTCAGTAATTCCAGTCAATATACTGGTAAGAGCCGCTGATAAAAAGAGACTTCTTACAACTTTTTTTGATTCATCTTTAGCACATTGATACATCGCTAAAGCAGCACCTGGTAAACCGAAAATCATAATCATAAATTCACCAGAGAAATATTTTGTTGCTTCAACACTGAAATGTTTTAGGTTTGGATCAGCTAATTGAGCAAAGAAAATATTTTGAGCACCATGAACTAAGACCCCATTAATTTCCATTGATCCCCCAATAGCTGTTTGATAAAAAGGCGTATAGAAAACATGGTGTAAACCAAAAGGAACAAGAGCTCGTTTAACAATCCCATAAACGAAAGTACCTCCATAACCACTACTGGCAATCAATTGTCCAATTTTAAAGATACTTGATTGAATACTAGGCCAAATATAAAACATTAAAAAACCAATAAAAATATAAACAATTGTTGAAATAATTGGGACAAATCTTTCCCCTTCAAAGAAAGACAAAAAATTAGGTAATTGAATTTGATAGAAATGGTTATGTAAATAACTTACACCTAAACCAACAATAATCCCACCAAAGACTCCCATTTGTAGTGACATTTGTCCATATACATTTATCAATGTTCCATCTACGGCATCAACTAAAACTTTATTACCATTAATAACACCATTAAAAGTAAGTAAACTATGAATTGTTGAATGCATCACAAAAAAAGCAATAATCGAAGATAAAACAGCGACTTCTTTTGATTTCTTAGCCATTCCTGAAGCAACAGAAGCGGCAAAAATTAACGGTAGATTATCAAAAATAGTTTGTCCAACAGCCATTAATAACGTTAATATTTGATTTAAAATTGTTCCATATCCCAAAATACTTTCCATACCAAGTGAAGCAATCGTTGCTTCATTTGTAAGTGAACTTCCAATTCCTAAAAACATCCCTGCAATTGGAAGAACAGCAATAGGTAACATAAAACTACGCCCTATTCTTTGTAAAACACCAAAGACTTTTTTTCTCATATATTTCCTTTCCCATGGTTTCTTTGAAGAAACTATATCACTTCAAAGTGCGTACTTATATAAATATCAGTAAAAGTATATACTTTTTTTATACAAAATGATAGGAGAAAAAAGATGATTGCAGTAGATTTATTGAGTGAAATTTTTATTTTAATTGTATTAGGAATTTATTTGAAAAGGAATAACGTTATTGATGGACATACAGTGGATCAATTAACTGATTTAATTGTAAAAATATGGTATACTCACATACAATTTTGGGATATGAAAAAGATAGAGTTAAGCGCTTACATGTGTTACTATATATCTAGGAGGATTTTTTATGGGAAAATTGGATAATAAAGTGGCAATTATTACAGGAGGAAATGCTGGCGTAGGTAAAGAAATCGCTAAATTGTTTGCAAGTGAAGGAGCAAAAGTTGTTATTTCAGCAAGACGTCAACAAGTCTTGGAAGAAGCAGCAAAAGAAATTGAAGCAGCAGGAGGAACTGTTTTATGTGTTCCTACTGATATTTCTAAAGTGGATGATGTTAAAAACTTAGTAAGTAAAACAGTTGAAACTTTTGGTCAATTAGATATTTTAATTAATAATGCAGGTGTTTTAGATAAAGGATTAAATGCGATTGATCAAATTGATTATGATGATTTAAATAGAGTTATTGATATTAATCAAAAAGGAACAATGTATTGTATGTCAGAAGCTTTAAAAGTGATGAAAAGTGGAGCTTCTATAGTTAATATCTCAAGTGTTGCTGGACAATATGGTGCTGGTGGTGCTGTTTATGTATCTACTAAAGCAGCAATTATTGGGGTAACAAAACATGCAGCAATGCGTTTTGCTAAAGAAAAAATTAGATGTAATGTTATCTGTCCAGGAAGTATTACAACAGATATGGCAGCAGGATTAACACCTGATACAATGGATATGAAAATGATGGGTGCTATGTCAGCTCATAGTGATTTAACACTTCAACCTTGTAGTCCTTTAGATGTTGCAAAAGTAGCACTTTTCTTAGCAAGTGATGATGCAGCACCACTTACAGGACAAGTTGTTGTAAGTGATTATGGAGTAGATTTATAATATGTGAAACCGCACAATGTGCGGTTTTTAATTGATTTGTTTTTTAATCATTGTATGAATGTTCTCCTCATGTCTAAAGACAGGGGATTATTGTTGCCTGCCAACATTGTTGGCAGACCAGTTCATTTCTGATAGGTTGTAGTGCAAGATAGGGGTATGCCATTACCCTTCCTAGAGCAGAATACAAGTTAGTGTATCTATAATTAATTTCATAATAGCAACATTACTTACCTTTTGATCATTAAATACGACTTCTTTATCCGCTACATTTTTCATGATTAATTATAATTCTAACTTCTTTTTTCCTTATCTTCTATCAATTCAATATGCCCTTTTCCCATAATATTTTGATATTTCATAGAATATTGACAAGATGTTCTTCTTTCAACAAAATATATTAAATCGAGTTTCTTTACTACTTTTGCAACATGAATGTTTATTATTATAAGTATAACAATAATTTAAATGAACAAAACACTGCCTTGATCTATAAAACCTAAATGGCAACATTAATTATTTTCAATGATTTCTTTTATTTGAATCTGTAATTTCTCGTTCTGTTCGTCGCATAACTATGCTCCAAAATGATCTTTTTTAAAATGTTTATAATAAATAATAAAGAGAAAGGAAGTTGTAAACCAAGTGATTGGATAAGAAATAACAACACCTTTTAATGTTGGATAATGAGGAGAAATAAAGGTTACCCAAGCAACACGCAAAACACAAATACCAATACAGACAAGAAGCATTGGTTTAAAAGATTCCCCACAACCTCTCATTGTTCCAGAAAAAATTTCTACACAACAGTAAGAAAAATAAAAAGGCATTAAAAAGAGTATTAAACTTTGACATTGATTAATGATGGCTGGATCAGATGAAAAGAGTTTTGTAATATAACTTCCCCCAAAGCATAAGATCACACTTAAAGAAACTGCCATTGTTAAGGCAATCGCTAAAGCTGTTTTCGCTCCTTTTTGAATACGATCATAAAGATGAGCACCATAGTTTTGTCCTACAAAAGTTGTAATTGCGGCACCAATGGCTGCCATAGCCATCCAAAATAAAGCATCAATCTTTACATAGACTGACCATGAAGCAATCGTTTGTGTTCCAAAGGCATTAATATGTGTTTGTAAGACGATATTGGCGATACTATACATTGTTGATTGAATTCCAGCAGGAGCTCCAATTTGGACAATTTTCTTTAATACAGGTAAATGAAATTTAATTTTTGATAATGTAAGTTGATAAACATCTTTAGAAAACATCAATTGAAGTGTGACTAAAATAGCACATACTGTTTGGGCAATAAATGTTGCAATCGCTGCCCCAGCAATACCTTTATGTAAAATAACAACTAAAACAAAATCAAAAACAACATTAACAATACTACAAATAATTAAATAATAAAGTGGTCTTTTACTATCTCCTACAGCTCTTAAAATTCCTGAACCAATATTATAAATAGCTCCAGGAATCATCCCTAAAAAGTAAAGTCTCATATAAAGACTGGCATCATTTAAAATATCATGAGGAACACCTATTGCATCTAAACATTGATAAGAAAAGAATAAACCAAAAAGCATCATGATAATTCCACTAACAATAGCAAGCATATATGAAGTATGGACTGCTTGATGTATCTTATCTTTATTATGAGCTCCATAATATTGAGCAATAACAACAGAAGCTCCAGTTGATAAACCAACATAGAAGTTAACAACTAAGTTTGTCAAATTCCCTGTTGAACCAACAGCAGCAAGAGCATTTGTCCCACAAGCTTGACCAACAATAATGGTATCAACGGTATTATATAGTTGTTGAAAAAAGCTCCCAATTAATATTGGAAAAAAGAAAAAAAGTAATTGTTTCCAAATAACTCCCTTAGTAAAATCTTGTGTTTTATTCATAGATTCCCCTCCTATAATAAAAAACACCCAAAGGTGCATCACTTGGAATAATGGTATCACATAATTTTTGATAAAACAACCAAAGAAGAAACATGAAAAAGTTAAATAAAGTTCATATTTCTTATTTATGATAATAGACGAAAGGAGAGACAAGAACTTACTTAAACAAAACTTAATTATAAACTTCCCTTTTTAAAAAAGATA
>NZ_JAJDKA010000045.1:0-24638 GCF_020589945.1 Faecalibacillus sp. MSK20_93
TACTCCGCCTAATAATTTAGAGCGAACCTCTAAGCACCGGATAATTTAATATACCTTTAAGATAGCGAAAGCTATCTTTTTTTTATATTTAAATGTGATTAAAATCACATAATTTTCATATATTTCAAAGAAAACAAGTTAATTTTTTAACTTGTTGTAAACGCTTTCAATTTGAAAATAATAGGACTAAAATAGGGTTAAAGGGGATGGAAGTTATGAGTTTAAAATCATTTATTGGAGGCATACATCCAAAAGATCAAAAACAATATACAAAGGATTTACCTATTATTAAAATAAAAGCAAGTGATGAAGTTGTATTTCCTTTAAAACAACATATTGGTGCACCTTGTCAACCAATTGTTAAAGTAAAAGATGAGATAAAAGTTGGGCAAGTTATTGCTTGTAGTGATGCTTTTGTTTCAAGTCCTATTATTTCTTCAGTTTCAGGTGTAGTAAAAAAAATAGAAGAAAGAATGGATGTCAGTGGGAAAATGCAAGAATCAATTGTTATTGCTAATGATGGATTATATCAAAAAGTTGAAAATAATAATAATAAACAAGAATTAACTTATGAAGAAAAAATTGAAAGAATTAAGGCAGCAGGTATAGTTGGTCTAGGAGGAGCAGGGTTTCCTACACATGTAAAATTATCTGTTAAAGATCCAAATCAAGTTCAATATTATATTGTTAATGGTGCGGAATGTGAACCCTATCTTACAAGTGATTATCGCTTGATGCTTGAAAAAACAGATGAACTAATATCAGGAATTCATGTTTTATTAGAAATGTTTCCAAAAGCTCTTTGTTATATTGCCATTGAAGATAATAAAAAAAAGGCTATTCATTTATTAAAAGAAAAGTGTAAAGATGAAAAAAGAATTGCTGTGAAAGAACTAAAAACAAAATATCCTCAAGGTGGAGAAAGAATGCTTGTTAAGGTTTTAACAGGAAAGACATTAAATTCTAAAATGCTTCCTTTAGATGTAGGATGTATTGTTGATAATGTAGCAACAGTGATTGCTATTAATCAAGCGATTCGTTATAATCAACCTTTAATTTCTAAAGTAATGACGATTTCGGGTGATGGAATAACACCTAGCAATATTGAAGTTCCTATAGGAACGAGTTTTAAACGGATCGTTGAACAATTAGGAGGTTTCAAATCTGAAGTTCAAAAACTTATTTGTGGAGGTCCAATGATGGGAAGCGCCCTTATTCATTTAGATATACCTGTAACTAAGACATCAAGTTCTTTACTTGCACTTGTACAAGATGAAGTATCCCTTTTTGAACCTTCTGCATGTATTCGTTGTGGTCGATGTAAAGACGTGTGTCCGAGTTTATTAGTTCCTCAAAAACTTTATCAAATAGCAACAAAAAATGATACAGAAGCCTTTATTTTAAATGGTGGAATGGAATGTATAGAATGTGGTTGTTGTAGCTATACATGTCCAGCAAAAAGAAATATGACACAGGCATTTAAGAAGATGAAATATTTAGTCTCTGTTAATAAAAGAAAGTAGGTGTTATTCATGAATCAATTACTACATGTTTCTGCTTCACCGCATATTAAAGATCGTGTTACAACATCTTCTATTATGTTAGATGTCATTATTGCTTTAATACCAGCTACTTTATTTGGAATTATTCAATTTAAAATAAATGCTTTATTGATTATTGTAACAACGATAACAACATGTGTTTTAGCAGAATATTTATATGAACGTTTTATGAAAAAAACAATTACTATCAAAGATCTATCAGCAGTTGTCACAGGACTTATTCTTGCTTTAAATTTACCATCAACAGTTTCTTTATGGCTTCCTGTTATTGGTGGTCTCTTTGCTATTATTGTGGTTAAACAATTTTATGGAGGATTAGGACAAAACTTTATGAATCCAGCGTTAGCTGCAAGATGTTTTTTATTGATTTCCTTTACTGGAAGAATGACAAATTTTGTATTTGATGGGATGACTTCATCAACACCACTTGCAATTTTAAAAAATGGAGAAAGCTTTGATTTAATAAGGATGTTTATTGGAAATACTGCTGGAACAATTGGAGAAACTTCTGCAATTGCACTTTTAATAGGTGCAATGTATTTGATTGTTAAAAAAGTTATTAAAGTAACCATTCCTTTAACATATCTTTTAACATTTTCTATTTTTACATTGATTTTATCACCATGTCCTTTTGATGCTTATTATTTAGCTTGTGAGTTATGTGGTGGAGGTTTGATCTTTGGTGCCTTTTTCATGGCTACTGATTATGTAACAAGCCCAATGGATCAAAAAGGACAACTTATTTATGGTATTTTATTAGGTGTATTAACAGGATTATTTCGTTTTTTTGGAACAAGTGCAGAAGGTGTTTCTTATGCCATTATTATTTCTAATTTATTAGTACCATTAATTGATAAACTCACATTAAAAGGTGGTGTTGTCAAATGAAAAAAATAATAAAAGATATTTTAATTTTATGCGTGATTACTATTATTTGCGGAGGACTTCTTGGTTATGTTTATCAAATAACAAAGAATCCTATTCAACACCAATCACAACAAAGTAAGCAAGATGCTTATTTAAAAGTGATGAAAGAAGCAACTTCTTTTAAAGCTTATAAAGAAAATGATATCAAAAAATTATCTAAAAAGCTTAAAGGGGATTATGGTAAAAACGGTCTTGAAATAGAAAATGCTTTAAAAGCATATCATCAAAAACAAACTATCGGTTATATTATTCAAGTGATTGATCATGATGGTTTTGGTGGTGATATTGAAATCATTATTGGTATCAACCTTCAAAAAGAAATTACAGGAGTTGAAATTTTATCAATTGATGAAACAGTAGGACTTGGAATGAATGCTAAAAATGAAGAGTTTAGAAATCAGTATGTAGGGAAAAAAGTAGATCATTTCCAAGTCGTTAAAAATGGTAAACAAAATGAAGATGAAGTAGATTCTTTATCAGGAGCAACCATTACTTCTAAAGCAATGACAAATGGAATCAATGGAGCCTTAGATTTTTATGATTTATTGAAAGGAAGATGAAAATATGAAGAAATATTTAAAACCTTTATATAATGGAATCATTAAAGAAAATCCTACCTTTGTATTAATGCTTGGTATGTGCCCAACTCTTGCGGTTACAACTTCAGCAATGAATGGAATGGGAATGGGACTTACGACGATGGCGGTTTTAATTATGTCGAATTTTGTTATTTCAGCACTTAGAAATATTATTCCTAGTCGTATGCGTATTCCTGCTTATATTGTCATTGTTGCTTCTCTTGTTACAGTTGTACAATTATTATTACAAGGATATATTCCATCTTTATATGATACACTTGGTATTTATATTCCTTTAATTGTTGTCAATTGTATTATTTTAGGAAGAGCAGAAGCTTTTGCTTCTAAAAATAATCCACTTTTATCAATTATGGATGGTCTTGGTATGGGGCTTGGTTTTACTTTTGCTTTAACTTGTATAGGTTTAGTAAGAGAAATATTGGGTGCAGGAACATTCTTTTCAATGTCATTACCAATTTCATTTGAGCCAATAACGATTTTTGTGATGGCACCAGGAGCATTCTTTATACTTGCTTTGTTAACAGCTATTCAAAATAAATTAAAATTACCTAGTGCAACGAATGTTTCTCATTCATCTTTAAAGTGTGGGGGAGATTGTATGCATTGTCACGGTAATCAATGTCAAATAAATAAATCTTTGTTAAAGGAGGATCCTGAAAAATGAAAACACTTATTTTAACACTGATTAGTGTTTCTTTAGTTAATAATGTCGTTTTATCGCAGTTTTTAGGGTTATGTCCATTTTTAGGAGTTTCAAAACAAACCAAAACCGCAATATCTATGGGTGGTGCAGTTATTTTTGTAATTACAATTGCGTCAGCTGTAACTCATTTATTGTATCGTTTACTTGTTTTGTTACATGTTGAATATTTAGAAACAGTCGCTTTTATTTTAATTATTGCAGCACTTGTTCAATTTGTAGAACTCTTTTTAAAAAAATATTTTCCACCTTTATATAATTCATTAGGTGTTTATTTACCTCTTATTACAACCAACTGTGCTGTTTTAGGTGTTGCTTTAACAAATGTACAAAATAATTATGATTTTGTAACAAGTGTTGTAGCTGGTTTTGGGACAGCTTTAGGATTTACAATTTCAATTACAATTTTAGCAGGAATAAGAGAAAGAATTGCCGATAATGATATTCCTCATGTTTTACAAGGCTCACCAATTGTTTTAATTACAGCAGGTTTGATGGCTATTGCCTTTATTGGCTTTTCAGGCTTGATTTAAGGAGGAAATACGATGAATACAGTCATTATTGCAGTTATTGTTGTTGGGAGTATAGGATTGTTTATTGGAATATTCCTTTCACTTGCCAGTGTTAAATTTAAAGTAGAAGTCAATGAAGATGAAGAAAAAATTAGAGCGGTTCTTCCTGGAAATAACTGTGGAGCTTGTGGTTATCCTGGATGTGATGGTCTTGCATGTGCAATTGCTAAAAAAGAAGCACCAATCAATCAATGTCCTGTAGGTGGTAATGAAGTTGCTAAAAAAATAGGAGAAATTCTCCATTTAGAAGTAGAAGAGAATACACATTTAGTAGCTTATGTTAAATGTAAGGGAACGTGTGATAAAATACAAAGACAATATCAATACGATGGTATTCATGATTGTTTAAGTGCAGCCGTTGTCCCAGGAAGTGGCGATAAAAAGTGTCGTTTTGGTTGTATGGGTTATGGCAGTTGTGTAAAGGCTTGTGCTTTTGATGCCATTCATGTTATTGATGGTGTTGCTCAAGTTGATAAAGAAAAATGTAAATCATGTCAAAAATGTATGGATGCTTGTCCTCAACATCTTATTGAAATGGTTCCTTATGATTCTACTTATCATGTAAGATGTAATAGTCATGATAAAGGACCAGTAGTTAATAAAAACTGTAAGGCAGGATGTTTAGGGTGTATGATGTGTCAAAAAGTTTGTCCAACAGGAGCAATTACAGTTGAAAACTTTTTAGCACATATTGATTATTCTAAATGTGTTCATTGTGGTAAATGCAAAGAAAAATGTCCAAGAAAGATTATTGAATAAAAAGAAAAAGGACATTAGTCCTTATTTAAATAGTGCTTAAAGGCTTTACTATAACTTACTTGATTGTTTTCATCAATAAAACAACCAGAAACACCTTCAAGTGAGTTAAGTAATTCAAGTCCTTTTTCTTTTCCTAAAGAAAAACAAACCGTGCTCAAAGCATCTCCTTGAATTGATTTTTTAGAAATAATCGTTACTGAGCTTAAACCGTTTTCATAACTATAACCTGTTTTTGGATTTAAAATATGATGATATCTTTTAGAATCAATTTCAAAAAATCTTTGATAAGTTCCACTTGTAACAACAGATAAATCATTGATTTTTAAACTAAACAATGAATCAGATGTTTGTTGTGGGTTGGTAACTCCAATAATAAAAGGATTCTCTTGTTTTTTACCAACACATAAAATATTACCTCCTAAATTAATAAGGGCACTCTTGACATTTTCTTTAAGTAAATAGTTTTTGATTTGATCGGCGATGTATCCTTTTGCAATTGCCCCTAAATCAATCATTGTTTCTGTATTTAGAAAACGTATCTTATGATTTTCTAAAATAATATTTTTATAAGAAACATCGTGAAGATGGTGTTGAATCAACGGATCTTCAGGAAGTGTGTGCTTTTTAAAATCCCATAATGAAGAAATCGAACCAATGGTAATATCAAAGCTTCCTTTTGATAAATCACTATAATAAAGCCCTTGTTTAATCACTTTATAGAGATCATCAGATAATTCTTGAGCTTCTAATTTGTTGGAAGAATGATTGATTTTATAGAGTTCACTTTTTTTATTATTGGCAGAAAAGATACGCTCGTATTTCTTGCATAAATCAAAACAGTTATTTAAAATATTTTTAGAAGAAGAATCATAAAGGGTTATTTGGATAATTGTATCTAGACAAAATTCTTTATTAGAAAGAGGAGTTGTGTTTTTACAACCGCAAAGGATAAATGAAAAAATAAGTAATGAAAGTATTGATTTTTTCATAGGTAACCTCCTTTTTTTATATTATAGCATGGAGTAAGAAGATGAAAAATAAAACGTTAAGAAATGATTTGATTATTCTTGGCATTCTTGTTGTTTTGATAGGAGGACTTTTTCTTTTTAAATCAAAACAACAAGGAGCAAAAATTGTCATAAAAAGAAATGATCAAATTGAAGGTTATTATTCTTTAGATGATGATCAAATCATTAATATTGATAATGAAAATAAAATACAAATTAAAAATCATGAGGTTTTTATGATAAAAGCAACTTGTCCAGATCATTTATGTATTAAACAAGGGAAAATAAATAAAAAAGGGGCAACGATTGTTTGTTTGCCTCATCATTTAGTTGTGGAAGTGATTGAAGGAAATGAAGGAAAAGAAGATGGAAAAGTCTATTAAAAAATTATGCTATTTGGCTTTATTTTGTGCAATAGCAATTGTTTTAAGTTATATAGAATCATTAATACCTCTTTATTTAGGCGTTCCAGGAGCTAAATTAGGGCTTGCAAATGTCGTTACTTTGACATTACTTCTTTGTTTTGGCTTAAAAGAGGCTTTTATTGTCATGTTTTTAAGAATTTTGATTGTTTCTATGACTTTTACGAATTTCTATATGTTTTTATATAGTTTATCAGGAGGATTGCTTTCTTTAATAATCATGTATTTATTTTTAAAAACAAATTTATTTTCTGATATCATTATTTCCATTATGGGTGGTATTTTTCATAATGTAGGACAATTATTGGTAGCAATGCTTTTTTTTAGTTCAACAGTATTTATGTATTATTTACCGTATCTAATGCTTTTTGGTATACTATCGGGTATTGTAATAGGCATTTTAGGTGAAATCATTTATTTAAAAATAGGAAATCAATTAAAGAAAAGAGGTTAGAAGTATGTTTATTGTTCAAAAAATAGAAACAATGCAACGATTAAAAGAAAACTATTTCCAATCTTAGTAGCAAAAATACAAGAAGAAAAGATGAAAGAATGGGTTAAATGTTATACAAGTGATGTTTTAATTAATTGTTGTGTTTGTAAAAGATGACTTAAAATAGGTGATATTCAGCCAATAATTAGTAGCTGAAAATTTATAATTAATAGAAATTGTGTTAAAATACATATGTTAGATGGAGGAAAGTTATGAATACAGATTCAGTATTATCAACATTGCTAAGATATGTAAATGGACAATATAAAAAAGATACGAATTATGATATAGCACTTGCATTACTTACTCATTATAGTGTTATACCAGAAAAAACAATTAATGAGTTATCAGAATTATGTTTTGTATCACCAGCATCAATTTCACGTTTTGTTAAATTGATAGGATTTCATTCTTTTCAAGAATTTAAAAATGCTTGTTTAAATACACTTGATATATCTAAAACAGATTATTCTCCTCAAATTATAAAAGCTGATAAAAAAGATGTTAAAGAAATTTTTCAAAATTATACAAAACATGTTATTGATAATATTCAATTTACATATGATCATCTTGATTTTGAGCAACTAGATCATGTATGTAAATATATCCATGATAGTTTAGAAGTTTTAGTGTTAGGTTTAGAGTTTTCAACATTACTAGCACAACATATACAAAATAGATTTGCTTTGATGAATAAATATATTACGGTAGCAATTTCCAATGATGAACAATTAGAAGCGGCGCATAATCTTAAAGAAAATAGTGTTGTGATTATTTTAAGTGTAGAGGGAGGTTATTTTTATAGACATAGTGAAGTTATTCAAATACTTCTTGAAAAAAATATTAAACTTATTGTTTTAACGATGAATAATCATAATAAGATGATTAATGAATTTATTGATAAAGAAGTCATTTTATGTAGCCAGGATAATACAAATACTGAATCTAGGATGTCATTATTATATAGTTTAGAAATTATTATCATGTATTATTGTATTTATTTTACATATTAATTCTTATTTTCAATATCTGAAAAACAGTGTGTATTTTTGAAAATCGCACTGTTTTTTTGACGACTTATTCTTTACATATTCTTGTTATACTAACGATAGACAAAGGCCAATGTCATATACATACAAGGAGAAGGAAAATGGAAAAATTAATATCAATTATTGAAAAGACACTTGTTCCAGTAGCTAATAAGCTATCTCAAAATAAATATTTGAGTGCGATTAGTGGTGGATGTATGTCTACATTAGGAATTATTATGGTAGGTGCCGTTTTTACAATTTTAACAAATATATCATGGCAACCTTATACAGATTTATTAGCTTCAACAGGATTAGATCAATTATTTACAGGAGTGCAAAATGTAACAACAAATTTATTAGCTGTTTATATGGCGTTTGCTGTTGGTTATAGAGGAGCAACTGTTTTTGAAAATAAAAAATATACTTTAACTTCAGGATTTTTATCTTTATTTGCATATATGTTACTTGTACCTTTAGATACAACAACATTAGCTGACTCAGGAATTAGTTTCTTTAATATTTCTTATTTAGGAACAAAAGGAGTTTTTGTGGCATTACTTGCAGGGCTTATTGTATCTAGATTGTTAGCGTTAATCACTGAAAAAAACATTGTTATTAAATTACCAGATTCTGTACCTGAAATGGTAAGTGAATCTTTATCATCATTATTAGCAGGAGTTATTATTACGATTGTTTTCTTAATTTTTAGAGCTTTATTTGCAGTGACACCTTATGGAAATGCAACAGATTGTATTTATACAATTATTCAAACACCATTACAATCATTAACTGGTAACTTACCTGCATTTATCATTATTATTTTAATCGCACAATTATTATGGTTCTTTGGAATTCATGGTTCAATGACAGTATTACCAATTTTATTCCCAATTTGGTTAAGTTATATTGGTGATAATACAGCAGCAATGGCTGCAGGAAAAACAATTCCACATGTTTTAAATATTGGATTATGGGATTTAGCTAATTTAGGTGGATCAGGTGCAACAATTGGACTCGTTATTTTAATGTTCTTTAAAGCAAAAAGTAATCAATACAAATCATTTGGTAAATTAACATTGCCTTGTGGTATCTTTAGTGTTAATGAACCAGTTATCTTTGGTTTACCAGTTATTTTAAATCCAATTATGCTTATTCCATTTATTATTTGTCCTATTGTTTTAGTTTGCTTAGGATATGCTTTAATTCAATTTGGAATTGTAACAGCACCAATAGGAATTTTAGGTTTAGGATCAATGCCACCACTTATTTCTGGAATCATGCAAGGAAGTTTATCTTGGGGAATTTATCAATTAGTAGCTGTTGTTATTTCAATTATTATTTATTATCCATTCTTTAAAACAATTGACAATCAAGCATTAGCAAAGGAAAAAGGTGAACAAGGTGAATAACTTTTTATGGGGTGCTTCTACAAGTGGATTTCAAGTAGAAGGTGGTTATAACTTAGATGGAAAAGGATTATCAACAACAGATGTTCGACAAGTAAAAGAAGGTATTGCAGATTGCAAAGTAGCAAGTGATCATTATCATCATTTTAAAGAAGATATTCTTTTGATGAAAGAATTAGGTTTAAAAGCTTATCGTTTTTCATTCTGTTGGGCAAGAATTATGCCAGATGGGCATCATGTTAATCAAAAAGGATTGGATTTTTATGATCAAATTATTCATTTATGTTTAGAAAATCACATAGAACCTATTCCAACTCTCTATCATTTTGAAATGCCACAAGCATTAGTAGATGAATTTGGTGGTTGGAAAAACAGAAGATGCATTGATGCGTTTGTTGAATATGCGAGAATATGCTTTACAAAATGGAAAGGTATTGTTAATTATTGGGTAACGATTAATGAACAACTTATTGCTATGGCAGCAAGTGATTTAAATGGTAATCATGAAAGTGATAAAGTATTACAAACAAAAAATATGTACCAAATGTCTTATCATGCTTCTTTGGCAGAAAAAAAAGCTATGAAATTATTAAAAGAAATTGATCCAAAAGCTAAGATTGGTGTTGTTAATGCTGTACAAAATGTATATCCCTATAGTTCTTCACCAGAAGATGTTTTGGCAGCGATGGATGCGGAAGAACTTATGATGTATATGCTTTTAGATATGTCTGTTAAAGGAGAATACTCATTTAGAGTTAAAAATATTTTAGAAAAAATGAATTGTTCTCCTGTTAAAGAAGATGGCGATGATGAGATTTTACATGCTTCTCAACCAGATTTTATAGGAATCAATTATTATTCATCTATTTGTGTAAAGGAAAATAAATCAGCTACTGTCAATTATCAATTACCACCATTTTTTAGAAGCTCTATGTTTGAAGTATGTCCAAATGAGCATTTAAAGAAAACAAAATGGATGGCAAATGGAATAGATCCACTAGGAATAAGAAGTATTATTTATAAAATTTATAACCGATATTCTTTACCGATAATTATTACAGAAAATGGAATGGCTTATAGTGATGTATTAGAAAATAATCAAATACACGATGATTATCGAATTGACTATTTAAAATCTCATATTAAAGAAGTATTAATTGCGAAAGAAGAAGGGTATCCAATTTTTGGATACTGTCCATGGTCATTTATTGATGTGGTAAGTTCACATCAAGGATTTTCTAAAAGGTATGGTTTAGTGTATGTCAATAGAACAGATGAAGATGTAATGGATTGTAAACGTATTAAAAAGGATTCATTTTATTGGTATCAAAAGGTTATTGAAAGTAATGGTGAAAAATTATGATAGATTTAAAGAGTAAACCTTTTTATCTTAACGATCAACAAATTAGAAAAGTACAAAGTATTTTAGATTCTATGACACTTGATGAAAAAATAGGACAAGTATTTTGTCCTATTGGATCATCTTTTGAAGAAAAAGAAATTGTAGAATTTATTGAAAAATATAAACCAGGAGCGATGATGTATCGACCTCTGGAATCAACAAAAATTAAACAGATTCATGAAACAATTCAAAACTATAGTAAAATACCTTTAATGTTAGCTGCTAATTTGGAAAGTGGCGGAAATGGAATTTGTATAGATGGTACTTATTTTTCTAGACAAATGGGTGTTGCTGCAACGAATGATTTAAAACAAGCATATCATTTAGGCATGATTGCAGGAAAGGAAGCAAATGCGGTTTTATGTAATTGGTCGTTTGCTCCTATTGTAGATATTGACTTTAATTATTTAAATCCAATTACGAATATTAGAACTTATGGTTCTGATAAAGAAAAAGTAATTGCTTATTCTAAACAACAAATCAATGCCTTGAGAGAATATAATGTTATCCCTTGTATCAAACACTTTCCTGGAGATGGTGTTGATATGCGTGACCAACATTTAGTAAGTAGTGTTAATGATTTAACGGTAAAGCAATGGGATGAAAGCTATGGAAATATTTATTCATCGTTTATTGATGAAGGAGTAGAAACTATTATGGTCGGTCATATGTTATTACCTCATTATGTTAAATATTTTAATCCGACAATTAAGGATGAAGATATTTTACCAGCAAGTTTATCAAAAGAAGTTTTAACGAATCTATTAAGAGAAAAACTTTCTTTTAATGGAATGGTTGTAACAGATGCAACGGCGATGATTGGGTATAATGTTGCTTTACCTCGAAGTCAAGCAATTCCTTTAAGTATTGAAAATGGATGTGATATGATTCTTTTTAATAAAGATATCGATGAAGATTATACATTTATGAAAAAAGGTTTAGAAAATGGTCTCTTGTCATTGGAGAGATTAAATGAAGCAGTTCTTAGAATTTTGGCAACAAAGATGGCAAATGGTGTATTTGAAAATAAAAAACCATTAAATGAGATTGATGTAGTTGGTTGTAAAGAACATCAAGAACTTGCTTATCAATGTGCAAGCAAAGCAATTACTTTAGTTAAAAATAAGCAAGATATTTTACCGATAACACCTCAAAAGTATAAAAATATTCGCTTGTATCATTTAACAGATACCTCAAAGGGTGGTTTTAAAGAATCTGGAAGTCAAAAGAAAATAGAAGATTATTTAAATGATCTAGGATTTAATGTAGATGTTTATGATGAAAATCAACTTGATTTCCATGAAATTTTTGAAACAGGTGTTTCATATTTAAAAGATAAATATGATTTAGTTATTTATGTTGCTGATTTTGATACAGCAAGTAATTATACAGTAAGACGTGTTGAGTGGATTAAATTAATGGCTGCCAATGCTCCTTGGTTTGTACAAGATATACCAACGCTCTTTATTTCGCTTGCCAATCCATATCATTTATTAGATGTTCCAATGATTAAAACATATATCAATGGTTATAGTCATAATGATGTAGTTATTCAATCATTAGTTAATAAACTGGTAGGTAAAGAAAAGTTTGTAGGTGTGAGTCCAGTTGATGCATTTTGTGGAAAGTGGGATACCAAAAGATGATAGATACAATTATATTTGATTTAGATGGCGTGATTTGTTCAACAGATCATTATCATTACTTGGCTTGGAAGAAACTTAGTGATGAACTTCATATTTCATTTGATGAAAAAGATAATGAAAAATTAAGAGGAGTTTCACGTATGGAAAGCTTAGATATTATTTTAGAAAAAAGCAGTCAAACTTATTCTCAAGTAGAAAAAGAAGAATTTGCGAATAAAAAGAATACTTTATATCAACAATATCTTAAACAAATGACACCTAGTGATCTTTCTGTTGAAGTTAAAGAAACACTTGATCAATTAAGAAATAAAGGATATAGATTAGCAATCGGTTCATCAAGTAAAAATACGAAACTTATTTTAAAACAACTTGGTTTAGAAAATTATTTTGATGCTATTTGTGATGGAACAATGATACAATACTCTAAACCACATCCAGAAGTATTTATGAAAGCTGCTGATTTATTAGAAAAAAATTATAAGAACTGTTTAGTTGTGGAAGATGCTCTTGCAGGATGTATCGCAGCTAAGAGTGCTTCAATGCACGTTGCAGCTATTTCCAGTGCTTATGGAAGTCCTTATGCAGACTATCATTTAAATACTTTTAAGGATTTATTAGAAATAAATAATAAATAATAGATTTTCCAAAGATTCCTAGTCCAAAATACCTCCATAAATAGTTTAGGAATTTTTGGAAAATACTAAGGATATGATGCTGATCATATTCTTTTTTATTTGTTTTACTTATGAATTTGATATGTAATTGAAATTGTCTTTTTTATGATTCCTTTTAAAATAGAAATCAAAGGAATAAAAGAGATATGAAAGATTACTATCACTATTTTGTAAATAAGGGAAATCATCTAAATAAAAATAATATATTAAAACAAGAAGAATATCGCTTTAAAACATTTAATCAAAATACTGCACTTCAAATTATTCAACAAATCATAGAGGCTGCTAAAGCGTATGATAAACCTTTTGCATCAAGAATTGTTTATAGAGATAAAATCATTGCTGAATACAGTGAACTAGAAAATACATCGTGGTTAAATCGAAAAGAAAAAGTTTGTTATGAAACGAAACATTCTTCGTATTCTATCTTCTTAAATAATATACAATTTCATCTTTACGATTTTATGATTGATGATGAAAGTTATGGGATCTGTGGAGGAAGTTTTCCTCTTTATGAAAATGATGAATTTGTTGGAACAATTACTTTTACGGGATTAAGACCACAGGAAGATCATGGAGTGATTATTCAGGTGTTAGAAAAGGTATTTCAAGAAAGAAATTGAAATATCTGTTTTTGTGACATATATCACGCTTTTTATATTTATCTCTTATTTTTATTTTGTTAGAATTAACTGATGGATAATGATGATATGAATCAATATAAAAAATTATTTGAACCAATCACTATTAGAAATATGACATTAGATAATCGATTAGTCATGGCACCAATGGGAACAAACTTTGGTGAACAAAATGGTGAGATGAGTTTTTTACATATGAATTATTATGAAAGACGTGCTAAAGGAGGCTATGGTCTTTTAATTGTAGAAAATGCTTGTGTGAAATATCCAGAAGGAAGTAATGGAACAACACAATTACGTATAGATGCCGATAATTATATACCTCGTCTTTATAAACTATGTGAAACCATTCATCAATATGGTACGAAAATAGCTATTCAATTAAACCATGCAGGAGCAAGTGCCATGGAAAGTCGTATTGGAATACAACCTGTTTCTGCGAGTGCAACTCCTAATAAAGCAGGAGGAGCGATTCCTCATGCTTTAACAGTAGAAGAAATTTATAGTATTGCAGATGATTATGCAACAGCTGCTAAAAGACACAAACCATTGGTTTTGATGCAATAGAAATTCATGCGGGACATTCTTATTTGATTTCTTAATTTTTATCACCCCTTACCTTTGTTTTTGCTATAACGAATTCTTTTTCATTTGAAAAATGAGTTTTCATTTTATGAAAAAATGAAATCGAATACAATAAAATGAATATAATAAGTAAAGAACAAACAGGAGGAATTCAAATGGGATTTAAAGAAGGATTTTTTTGGGGAGGAGCAACAGCTGCTAACCAATATGAAGGTGGATATTTAAGCGGTGGTAAAGGTCTTGCTATTCAAGATGTCATCACTGGTGGAGATGGAAGAAATAATATTCCTAGACGTATGGCTTTAAAGCTTGCTGATGGATCAACAAAATTTATTGATCGTCGTGGAACTGAAGTACCTGATGGTGCTGTACCATATGTGGATGAAGATACATATTATCCAAGCCATGTGGCAACTGATTTCTATCATCATTATAAAGAAGATATTGCATTATTTGCAGAAATGGGATTTAAATCATTCCGTATGTCTATTAACTGGACAAGAATTTTCCCAAATGGGGATGAAAAAGAACCTAATGAAGAAGGTTTAAAATTCTATGATGATGTTTTTGATGAAATGTTAAAATATGGTATTGAACCACAAGTAACAATTGTACATTTTGATTTACCACTTCATCTAGCAACAGAATATGATGGTTGGTATAATAGAAAAACAATTGATTTCTATATGAATTATGTAGAAACAATTTTCAATCGTTATAAAAATAAAGTTAAATATTGGTTAACATTTAATGAAATCAATTTCTGTAAAGATTACACAAACTTAGGAATTACAGAAGCTTTATCTAGACCAGATAAAGTTGCACAAGCTGTTCATCATATGCTTGTTGCTGCAGCAAAAACAGTAATTCGTGGTCATGAAATCAATCCAGAATTTCAAATTGGGATGATGATCAATTATTCAGAAATTTATCCAGAAGATTGTAATCCGGAAAATATGTGGAAACGTATTACTGAAAAAAGATTACGTACATTCTATACAGATGTTCAAAATAAAGGATTCTATCCAGAATGGAAACTTATTGAATATAAAAATGCTGGTATTGAATTAAAAATGGAAGATGGAGATTTAGAAACATTAAAAGCTGGTACAGTAGATTATATTGGATTTTCTTACTATTCAACAAGTGTTGCTACTGTAAACGTAGATGCTAAAAGAACAGCTTCTAACTTAGAAAGTGCTGTTAAAAACCCTTATTTAAAAGCAAATGATTGGGGATGGCAAATTGATCCAGTTGGTCTTCGTATTGTATTAAATGAATTGTGGGATCGTTATCATAAACCACTATGGATCGTTGAAAATGGTTTAGGAGCTATCGATACAGTGGAAGAAGATGGTTCAATTCATGATCCTTATCGTATTGATTATATGAAACAACATATCATTGAAATGAAAAAAGCAGTCGATGAAGATGGTGTTGATTTAATGGGATATATGCCTTGGGGATGTATTGATGTGGTTTCAGCAGGAACTGGTGAAATGAGAAAACGTTACGGATTTATCTATGTAGATATGGATGATGATGGAAATGGTGATTTGCACCGTGCACGTAAAGATTCTTTCTACTGGTATCAAAAAGTATGTCAGTCTAACGGAGAAGAATTATAAAAGAATTGCAAAATGCAATTCTTTTTTAATATTTTTCTTTTATTAATTGAAAGAATGATTTCATTTCATGAGAAAGCCATTTGTTTTTATGACAGAGAAGTTGACGATAGACATCAATTTGGTAATCAGGAATATTAATTTGAATGATTGTTTTATTTTTTAAATCATTTTCTAAAATATATTTTGGTAAAAAACTGATATATTGATCAAGTTTCAATAGTTCTAAAAGCAAATCTGTATTTTTAGATTGGATAAAAGGCTTGATTTCTAAATTGTCTTCATGAAGTTTTTCTTCGAGAAGGCGACGATAACTGGCATTTTTTTCTGTTAAAATAATAGGATAAGTTAGGATATCTTGAATTGTTGGCTGTTTGATTTTACAGATTGGGTGATGACATGATGCTACAAAAGTAACTTCTTCTTTAGATTGATATATTTTTAGCCAATCTGTATCTAAAAGTTGTTTATCAACTAAGTATGCAAAATCAATATCGTTATTTTTAAGCATTTTTAAAAGTCCTTCAATTGTATCTGTTGTAATCGAAACAGATACATGAGGGTGGTATTGATGATATTTACAAATAAGCTGAGGAACTATGGAAGAACATAATGAATCAATAGTTCCAATTGTAAGATGACCATTAAGTTCTAATGAAGGATTAATGGCTTCTTTCGCACATGAAATATCATCAAGTATCTTCAAACAGTGCTGATAAAATGTTTTACCATGATTTGTAAGAGTAACCTTTTTACCTAAACGATCAAACAATTGTACACCAAGTTCTCTTTCAAGATTTTTGATATGAACGGTGATAGATCCTTGACAATAATCTAACTTTTTAGAAGCTTTTGAAAAACTACCTTGTTGAACAATTGTTGTAAATGAAATAAGTTCTTGTATTTCCATAAGAGTCTCCTATTAAAAAAATTAAACATATCTATTAAAATCATTTAATTTACTTGATAACACATTCATATTAAACTAGAGTTATCAATTAATCAAGGAGTATTTATATGAAAAAGACAGAACAAAAATATCAAACATATGTTCAAATATTAAAAGAAGAATTGATTCCTGCTATGGGATGTACAGAACCGATTTCATTAGCGTATGGAGCAAGTCTTGCTAGAAAAGTGTTAAATCATCTACCTACAAAAATTGTTGTAGAAGCAAGTGGGAGTATTATAAAAAATGTAAAGAGTGTCATTGTTCCTCATACACATCATTTAAAAGGAATTAAAGCAGCTGTTTGTGCTGGAATCATAGGAGGTAATGATGATAAATATTTAGAAGTATTAAGTCAAATTGATGAAAAAACAAAGAAAGAAATTGATCAATATATAGAAAAAGTAGATTTTGAAGAACATTTTTTGGATAGTTCAAAAGTATTTGATTACATAATAACGGTTTGGAATAAAAAAGAGTATGTAAAAGTGAGAATAAGTGATTCTCATATGCATGTTGTTTGTATAGAAAAAAATGGAAAAATACTTCAAAAAGAGAAAAGTATTATAAAAAAGGAAAAAGCAGATCGCTCATTATTAGATATAAAAGATATTTATGACTTTATAACGACTGTCGATTTGATTGATATTCAAGAAATTTTAGAAAGACAACTAGATTATAATTATGCGATAGCTTGTGCAGGTTTAAATGATAATTATGGAGCTAATATTGGAAAAGTTCTTTTAAAATCTTTTGGCAATGATGTAAAAAATAAAGCGAAGGCTTATGCTGCAGCTGGTAGTGATGCGAGAATGAATGGTTGTGAATTGCCGGTTGTTATTAATTCGGGGAGTGGCAATCAAGGTATGACATGTTCTTTGCCTGTTATTATCTATGCTCAAGAATTAAAGGTTTCAAAAGAAAAAATGTTTAGAGCGTTAGCTCTATCTAACCTTGTGGCGATTCATGAAAAAAGTGGTATTGGAACTTTATCAGCTTACTGTGGGGCAGTAAGTGCCGCTACTGGAGCTGGTGCGGGAATTGCTTATTTATACGATGAAGATTATCAAGCTGTCATTCATACAATTGTTAATACACTTGCCAATGTTTCGGGGATAGTTTGTGATGGAGCTAAAGCTTCTTGTGCAGCAAAAATTGCTTCTAGTGTTGATGCGGCTATTTTAGGTTATCATATGTACAAAAATGGACAGGAATTTAAATCTGGAGATGGACTAGTGATGGAAAATGTTGAAGCAACAATTCAAAGTGTTGGACGATTAGGTAGAGAAGGAATGAGGG
This sequence comes from Faecalibacillus sp. MSK20_93, assembly GCF_020589945.1. Taxonomy (NCBI): domain Bacteria; kingdom Bacillati; phylum Bacillota; class Erysipelotrichia; order Erysipelotrichales; family Coprobacillaceae; genus Faecalibacillus; species Faecalibacillus sp. MSK20_93. Next base: position 18,300 of record NZ_JAJDKA010000045.1, read on the forward strand.
AAACGAATAAAGAAATTATAAAGATGATGATTCATGAATAATAATCAAAATGGAGTATTAATTTAACAATACTCCATCTTTCATTACATCAGTTTTATATTTTCCAACAGTATCATAAGTAGCAATAATTTGACGATTTGGATTAGTTAAACAGATTTTATCATCGTCAATTAGATCAAATGAGCCAATTCTGCTTCTTACTAAAGCTTCGCCAACATATCCGCCAACACCACCTAAACCAAAGATAGAAACTCGACTATTTTTTAATTTATCCATGGCTTCTTTTCCATATAATAATTGTGTTCTTGAAAATTGATTTAACATACTTCCTCCTTAAGATTCATTCTATGGGGATCAAAAAGTATGTAAGTCTAATGGAAAAGAATTATAAAGAGAGTTGCAAAAGCAAATCTCTTTTTTGTTTATAGAGTTGATTTTGTAAAAAAGAATGAGTTGTGCTATACTTTTTAATAGTTAAAGGAAGTCATGAATATGCAAAGTTTAAAGGAATTGATTCAAAAGGAAAGTAAAAAAATCACATTACTTATTATCTTTTTTTTAATGATTATTGTTACTTTTTTTAACTGTATAACAGCTAAAAAAGAAGCAAATTATACAGCACAAACGACTTTTTATCATATTGAACAAATTTTAAATGAAAATCAAAAAGATTTAAATAAACAAAAGAAAGAATATCGACAAACCTGTATTGATAATGCTCAAGCTGTTGCATATAGTCTTCAAGAAAATCCAGATGCTCTATATAATATTGATGAATTAAAGAAAATAGCACAGTATGTTGAAGTTGATGAAATTCATATTTTTAATAAGCAAGGTGTTATTATTTCTGGGACACATCCTGAATATTATGGTTATTCATTTGATTCAGGTAAACAACTAAGCTTTTTTAAACCATTACTTTCTAATCAAAATTTACAACTGACTCAAAAAATTATGGAAAATACTGCTTCTCATATAAAAATGCAATATTCTGCTTTATGGAGTGAGAATAAAGAATTTATTGTACAAGTAGGTATGAATCATGAAAATGCCTCTAAAGCAACTAAAAAGAATCAATTATCTTATTTATTTAAATTATTTAGAGTAAATAATGAAGCACAATATTATGCAATCAATTCTAAAAATCATAAGATTGTTGGTACAACACATCATCATATAGGAGATATAGCTTCTAGTATTGGATTGAAAGATACACAAATTAAAGAAGTAAAAAATGGTTTTTTTACTGAAATTGATGGACAATTATCCTATTGTGTTTCAAAGAAAATAAAAAATAATTATATTTATTGTATTATTCCTGTAAGAGTTCTTTTTAAGGAAGTACCTAAAAATTGTTTAGAAATGATCGTTTGTTTAATTATTATATCTATTTTATTTAGATTACTTATTATTAAGTATATTCGTGTTTATGTGATTGATAGTATAAATCAAATTAATCATCAATTATCTAAGATTTCTAAAGGTCAATTAGATGAGGAAGTATCGATTAATAATAGTTTAGAATTTCAAAAATTAAGTCATTATATTAATGAAATGAAACAAAGCTTATTAGTTAATAATAAAAAAATGGATTATATTTTAACCCAAACAAATCAACTTATCGGGTTCTATGAATATAATCAAAAATTAAATACATTGTATTTATCAGATGGGTTTAAAGAAATATTTTCTTTAAATTCACAACAATGCACACAATTTAAAGAAGATATTAATGATTTTATTGATTTTTTAAATAAAATAAATACACATCAAGTTGAAAAAGATATTTATTATCTTCCTCAAATGAAACATTATATACAAATAAATGATCGAAAAGATCAAGATAATACATTAGGCGTTATGATAGATATCACAACCTCTTATATAAAAAGAAAGAAAATAGAAATAGAAAGAGATGTCGATGAATTAACACAAATATATAATCGAAATGGTTTAAAAATAAAAATCAATAAGTTATTAGAAGATAAAAATATAGCTCAATATGCTTTGATATTTATAGATTTAGATGGCTTAAAACAAATAAATGATGTCTATGGACATTATTGTGGAGATCTTTATTTAAAACAAATGACAAATGTTTTAAAAACTATTTCGGGAGAAAAATGTTTGGTAGGACGCTTGGGTGGAGATGAATTTATTGCTTTTTTCCATCATTATGATTCAATGGAAAAATTAAATAATGATATTAATCAATTAAATGAAATAAGAGATCAAATCGTTTTATTAGCAGATGATCATAGTGTAAATTTAGCATTTTCATATGGTGTTTGTTATGGAACAGAAAGTACTGATTTACAAAGAATGATCGAGATTGCAGATTATAAGATGTATGAAAATAAACGTAAAAGAAAAGGAAGATAGATTAAGTATCTTCCATTTTAAATAGTTGTTAAATCTTTAACAACTTCACTTGCAATAATTAATCCTACAGTGGAAGGAACAAAGGCGTTACTTCCAGGAATATCTCTTCTAATTGTACATTTACGTTTTGTTCCTGGTGGGCATATACAATGTGTTCGGCAACTGATGGATAAATCATCAATTGGGCGAATTGGTTTTTCTTCAGAATAAACAACTTTACCCCTACCTTACTAAGTGGGGCATAAATATATAACTATTTTAAAGTCCTTGCTACATAAGGTTTTTTACATATTCTTAATATGAGATTATGTCTAAGAATAAGTCATGTTGGGACTAAATTAGGTTAAAATAGGTCAAAATATTTGGCATATTTATTGATATGCCAATAATTGATTTACTTAAGTTGATGTTTTTATCATCAAAAAAAAAGAATTGATAAATACACAATATTTACACATGTTATATGATATAATAAGTTAAAGAGGTGATACATATGAAGCTTATTTATTTAGTTGTATTAATTATCATTGTTATAATTGCCATTAACCTTTATCTATTTATCCAAAATAGAAAAAATAAAGGGAAAGACAATTACTTAGAAACTAAAGAACTTCATGATTTATCCAGAGATGTTCATAGTGTAGACTATGAAATTTCAAGAGCACAAGCACATATGACTTATCATAATTCAGGCAAAATGTGAATTTGCTCTCTAACCTATCATATTTGAAAAGGGTACATTCAAATGTATCCTTTTCAAATGCAAAAGAATGAGGTCTAATCCTTATAAAAAAATATGTATTTTCATGCCCTACTTAGTAAGGTAGGGGTACAACTTTTAATTTTTTAACATGTCTTTTTTTGAGCTCTTTACGCATGACTTTTGCTAGAGGACATACTTTTGTTTTATAAATATCTGTGATTTTAAATTGGGTAGGATCAACTTTATTTCCAGCTCCCATACTTGAAATAATGGGAATATTGTGTTCTTGAGCTTTTAAAACAAGTTCGATTTTTGCAGAAACTGTATCAACTGCATCTATAATATAATCATAATCTTCAAATGCAAAATCAGTAGCATTTTCTGGTAAAAAGAAACATGGATGTGTTTGAACGTTGACTTTTGGGTTGATTTTTAACATTCTTTCTTTCATGGCATCTGTTTTATATTGACCAACTGTATCAAATGTAGCGATGATTTGACGATTGAGATTTGTTAGACAAATTTTATCATCATCTATTAAATCAAAAGAGCCAATTCCACTTCTTACAAGCGCTTTGCTTACATAACCGCCGACACCACCTAGACCAAAAATGGCTACATAGCTATTTTGAAGTTTATTCATGGCTTCTTTTCCATATAATAATTGTGTTCTTGAAAATTGGTTTAACATAGGTCCTCCTTAATCATAGTAAAATACTATGAAATATAGTAATCATTTATAGGATGAAGTCAATATTTTTTGTTGACTTTAAAAAAATATTTTTGTAGAATAACACTCGGCTTTAAATTAAATATTTGGTATCTATTGGAAACGCACACTCCTTGAGTGATAACGAACAACACAATTCATTATTATAAGGAGGTTTTTTTATGCCAAAAACAAAATTTCAAGAAATTATTTTTACAATTATGATGGTTTTCATGATGGTTTATTTTATGATTTGTTATAACATTGCCTTAAATGTAGGAGGTATGACAAATCAAGTATTCTTAGATGCTTTTCATGAATTAGTGATTATGGGACCCGTTGCTTTTATTTTAGATTTTTTCATTATTGGACATTTAGCTAAAAAGAAAGCATTTCAAATTGTTGATTTAGAAAATGGGCATCCATTTCATTTAGTAATTGCGATTTCAGTGGTATCTATTATTTTAATGTGTCCATGTATGTCATTTGTAGCAACACTTTTATTTAAAAATGCAGGAAATCAAATCATTGCTGTTTGGTTACAAACAACAGTTTTAAATTTCCCAATGGCATTTTTCTTACAATTATGTTTTGCTGGACCAATCGTAAGATTTGTCTTTGGAAAAATATTTAGAGAAAATAGGGCTTAGGCCCTATTTTTATTTTACAAAGAAAAATTCTTTCGCTAAAATAAAAGAGGATGAGGGGGGATTTACTTGAAATTAACAATGCTTGGAACAGGAAATGCACTTGTGACAAAGTGCTATAATACTTGTTTTGTCATTGAAAATGAAAATGATTATTTGATGGTTGATGCTGGTGGGGGCAATACAGTTTTAAATCAACTTGAAAAAGCAGGGATCAATTGGAAAGATGTAAAACATATTTTTGTCACACATAAACATATTGATCATTTATTAGGGATGATTTGGATGATTCGTTTGATTTGTCAAAATATGGCAGCTGGTAAATATGAAGGAGAAGCTTATATTTATGGTCATCAAGAAGTGATTGAGATGTTAGAAACGATTTCTCAAATGCTTTTACAAAGTAAGCAAACAAAATTTATTCATGACCGTTTACATCTTGTGGTTGTAAACGATGGTCAAACGAAAGAAATTATTGGTAAGAAAGTAACTTTCTTTGATATTCATTCAACGAAAGCTAAACAATTTGGTTTTATGATGGAACTTGATCAAGAAAGAAAATTAACATGTTGTGGGGATGAACCTTATAACGAAGAAAATGAAAAATATGCTTTAAAGAGTGATTATTTATTACATGAAGCTTTTTGTTTATATGATCAAGCAGATATTTTTCATCCTTATGAAAAACATCATTCAACAGTTAAAGATGCGTGTCAGCTTGCTGAAAAATTAAAAGTAAAAAATGTGGTTTTATATCACAGCGAAGATCAAAATATTGAAAATCGTAAAGAACTTTATACAAAAGAAGGAAAAGCTTATTTTAGTGGGAAGATTTATGTTCCTGATGATTTAGAAACAATAGAATTATAGAAAGGAGATTTTTATGCTCATTGTCAATCAAATAGAAAATACACATTTTTCAAAAACAGAGAAGGAAATTGTTGATTATATTATTGATCAAGGAATGAATATTGAAAAAATGTCTGCTAATGAAATAGCAAGGAATACGTTTACAAGCGCTCCTTTGCTTGTAAGAATTGCTAAGAAGTTAGGATATAGTGGTTTTAATGAATTTAAAAGTGCGTATTTAAAAGAACTTTCTTATATGTTAGAAGAAACAGATGTAGATGCTTCTATTCCTTTTTTATTAAGTGATGATTTGATGACAATTACAAAAAATCTTGCTTTATTAGAAAAAGAAACCATTCAAGATACACAGCAACTTAATCATCATGATGATCTACAAGAAGCGGTTCGCTTATTACAAAAAGCACAAGTTATTGATGTTTATGGTGTTCTTGATCATGTTTTACTAGCGAAACATTTTAAAACATTAATGATGTATATTGGTAAAGATGTTCAAGTCATTGATCAAGTAACGGGTCAAAAAAGAAGTGCCTGTCTTGCCGATGAGAGTCATTGTGCAATCATTATTTCTTATTCAGGACAAACAAGAGAAATGGTGGAAGTTGCAGAAATTTATCATAAAAGAAATATTCCATTTATTTCAATTACTTGTATGGCAGAAAATTCTATTTCAAGATTAGCGGATGTTCATTTGTATCTTTCTTCAAGAGAAATGTTACATATTAAAATAGGTGATTTTGCTTCAACAACCTCTTTAAAATATTTATTTGATATTTTATATGCAGGTGTCTTTTCGTATGATTATAAAAAGAATCTAGAAACGAAAATTGTAGTTGCTTCATATGTTGATGATCGTCAAAGTGAAGATGAATATATAAATGAAAAATAGGTCGAGTTGACCTATTTTTGGCTATTCAAATAATTTAGGGGTCTCAACTTTGGGGGTCTACTTTAAGGGACAACTTTAGGGGGATGGACTTCTAATAATTGTCATTGAAAAACAACAGCTAGAATTCTGGCTGTTGTTTCTT